>JAHEFL010000218.1 GCA_024640205.1 Flavobacteriales bacterium
TCGCTGAGCAAATGGGCTATGCTCCTCTCGGAATGTTCGAATTCGCGCCTGCTGCCATCTGGCTTACACTCGCCGGGGTGGCCTATCTGCTCACTCTGGGGCTTGTCCTACTGCCGGCTCGCCCCCCGAAGGACCAGATCACAACACCGACCACGGAGTTCTTCACCATCATAAGACTGGGAGCCGGATGCCGTGCATTGAACAAGAGGCTGGGACGGTCCTTTCTCATGACCGACCTCGGCGCTGAGGTCCTATCGCTCAGACGGAGGAACGGCGCATTGGAGAAGGAGGTCAGCGAGGGCATGATCTTGCGCGAAGGCGATGAGCTGACCCTCGTGGTGAGACGCGATCAGCTCAGGGACCTGCGGCATATGCATGGTATCCGCATGCTCACGGAGCATGGAGGTCCGATACCCAAAGGTGGGTTGCGGCTGTTCGAGGTCGTTATCCCGAACGGTTCCCGGCTTACGGGTTCAAGCCTTACCTCATGGACGCTCTTGAAGGAACTGGAGCACGGTGTGTTAGGATTACGGCGGAACGCACGCAACCGGGACGGCGACCCCAATACGCTGCTTCTGGCCGAGGGGGATATCCTGCTCGTGGCCAATACGAGGCGTTCCCTGTTCCATTTGATCCGTGAGGATGTGCTCACCATCATCGAGGAATTCGAGATGAAAAAGGTGGAGCGGTACAAGGCATTCATGGCGGTGTTGGTCATGGTCGGCGTCATCGGTTTCACGTACAGCGGATCCGCCCCGATCGTACTCACGGCCATGATCGGTGTGCTGGCCTTGCTCGTCACACGGGTCATCACCCCGGAGGAGGCATACGCATCTGTCGAATGGAAGGTGATCTTCCTTCTGGCCGGGGTCCTCTCCATGGGTGCGGCCCTACAAAAGACCGGCGGGGACCAGATGATCGCAGCGGGCCTGGCGGGAGCATTGGGTGAAAGCTCACCGCGCGTGGCTCTGGGAGTGCTTTTCGGCATCACGTTCATTAGTACCAACCTCATGAGCAATAATGCGACGGCCGCCCTGATGACCCCTATTGCGCTGCAATTGGCCACTGCCATGAGCGTGAGTGAACGCCCGTTCATCATCGGGGTGATGTTCGCGTCCTCACTAGCCTTCATGACCCCCATGGGCTACCAGACCAACAGCATGATATACCTGCCGGGTAATTATCGCTTCAATGATTACCTGCGGGTCGGCACACCACTCAACATCATAGTATGGATCGTCGCGATGATCGCGATCCCCATCTACTTTCCGTTCTGAGGGAAGGAGAGCTTTCAGGCCTCGAATACCAGCGTATCCGCGCTGGCTCCAAGTTCCGTCAGCATGCGTTGGAGATCGCTCACGAAGCGTTCCGGTCCGCAGATGTAGAAATATTGGTCGAAATCCTGCACGAGCGCGATCAACAACTCTCGGTCGATCCTTCGGTCCCGGAATCCGATCACGCGTTCTCGGGTAAAAATGTTGAGGTAGCGTTTGCCAAGGAGCTTGGCCAGTTCCTCCTGCAGGATCACATCGTGACCGGTCTTGTTCGAATAGATGAGCGTATTGCCTTTCAGCTCCTTCCGCTTGTGCAGGTCACGAAAAATGGACAGGAAGGGCGTGATACCCGCACCGGCCGCGAAAAAAACACCAGGACCTTTGTACTGGATCGTGCCAAAGACCTCATGAAGGAGCAGCCGATCCCCCTTGCGCAGCAGGGCCATGCGGGCCGTTACGCCCTTGTGTTCCGGATAGATCTTCACGATCATCTCCAGGCTTCGCGAGGTAGGCAGCGAGGTGAAGGTCATGGGCCTTCTGCGGCTCCGCCACCCATCCTCATCGATGGCGATATCACAGCCTTGCCCCGGTTTAAATTTGAATCCCTTCGGTTTCGTGAGCACGAAGCGCTTCACATCCGGGGTGATGTAAACGGTACTTTTTATCTCTACAACGTGCGGCTCCATGCTTCGGGACCAATGTAGTGGAGTTCATCCAAGGAACCGATGACCTGATCCGATCCTGGTCCAATGGGGCTTGATAGGCCAAACAGAAACGTGACCATTTAACACCAATGGACTTTCAGTAGGTGATCACTTCTTCCACGGCCTGCCTCAGCCTCCCCTTCGGCAGGAACCCCTGTTCCAATGGTACCGCAAAGGGTACCGGCGTATCCCAGCTGGCCACGCGCACCACGGGGGCATCCAGGTGATCAAAGCAACGCTCGCTGATCAAGGCGCTCAGCTCACCGCCGAATCCACCGGTGAGGGTATCCTCGTGCAGCACCAGCGCGCGGCCGGTCTTCTTCACGGAGGCGACGATGGTTTCCACATCCAGCGGTACGAGGGTGCGCAGGTCGATCACTTCCAGCTTCGTACCATTCAAGGCGAGCAGTTCATCCGCCAGTTCCGTGGCCCAATGCACGCCCATACCGTAGGTGATTATGCTTAGGTCGCTACCCTCACGGACAACACGCGCTTTACCGAACGGTATGCCGTAGGGCTCGCTCGGTACTGGTCCGGTGATGCTGCGGTACATGGCCTTATGTTCAAAGAACATCACCGGGTTGGGGTCGTCGAAGGCGGTCATCAGCAGACCCTTCGCATCGTATGGGTTACTGGGGTACGCGACCTTGAGGCCGGGGGTTTTCACGAACCACATCTCGTTGCTCTGGCTGTGGAAGGGCCCCGCTCCCACCCCCGCGCCGGTCGGCATCCGGATGACGACATCGGCATTCTGGCCCCAGCGATAATGGCTCTTCGCGAGCTTGTTGCAGATCTGCGTCATGGCCTCGGTCACGAAGTCCGCGAACTGCATCTCCATCATGCTCTTCATCCCCTTCACACTGAGCCCGTAGGCCGCGCCGACGATAGCGCTTTCGCACAAGGGCGTATTGCGCACGCGTTCCTTGCCGAAGCGTTCCACGAAGCCTTCGGTGATCTTGAAGGCTCCGCCATATTCGGCGATGTCCTGCCCCATGAGCACCAGCTGCGGATGACGCTCCATGCTCTGCGCCAGGCCTTCACTGATGGCATCGATCATGCGCTTCTCCGGCGCACCAGCCGATACGGGATCAACTGCCAACTGCTCAACGCCGACCGCCAACTGGCTTGGCGCATAGACATCTCCTTCCTCCGCCTCTTTCATTGGCGCCGGCTCCGGTTCGTCGAACACCACTTTCAGGTCCGCTTCGATACCGTCCTTGATGACCGCGCGGATCATGTCCCGCTTGCTCAGGGAGAGCACTCCCATGGAAAGGAGCCAATTCTCAAAATTCACCACAGGATCCTTCTTACCCCAGGTCTCGAACAGTTCCTTCGGAACGTATTTGGTGCCACTGGCCTCCTCGTGCCCGCGCATCCGGAACGTCATGCACTCCACCAGAATGGGGCGCGGGTTCTCCCGAATACTATCCGCCAAGCGCGCGATATTGTCATACACCTCGACGATGTTATTACCCGCGATCTGGACACCTTCGATCCCGTAGCCCAATGCTTTGTCCACAAAGCTCTTCATCCGGAACTGCTCGCTGCTGGGCGTACTCAATCCGTACCCATTGTTCTCAATGATGAACAGTACCGGCAGGTCCCAAACGGCGGCCACATTCACCGCTTCATGAAAGTCCCCTTCGCTGGTGGCACCATCGCCGGTGAACACGATCGTACACCGCTGCTCCTTTTTCAGCTTATGTGCCAGCGCGATACCATCCGCGATCCCCATCTGGGGGCCGAGGTGGCTGATCATGCCTACGATCCGGTGTTCCTGGCTGCCGAAATGGAAGCTGCGTTCTCGCCCTTTGGAGAATCCGCTCATCTTACCCTGCCACTGGGCGAAGAGTTTTCTGAAAGGCATGCCACGGGTGGTGAACACACCCAGGTTGCGATGCATGGGCAGGATGTACTCATCCGGATGCAAGGCCAGGGTGGCCCCGACGCTGATCGCTTCCTGTCCTATACCGCTGAACCACTTGCTGATCTTGCCCTGCCGCAGCAGGCTCAGCATCTTTTCCTCAATGATGCGCGGACGCACGAGAGCCTCATAGGTGTGGAGCAGGAACTCATCGCTATGGGTTCCGCGTTCGAAATGGACCTGGCGGTCCTCGGTGGTCAGCAGTGACATGGGCTCTACGGTCGGGCGATCGGTCGGTCCGGGGATGACCCCGCATAGGGACCGATGGCGGCGCAAAGGTATTGGGCTTGGCATGGAAGGCGCTGTGCCGGGTGATCGGGTGCCGTTACTTTCGTCCCATGTTCCGCGGGGCCTTGGTGGTGCTGCTGCTCCGACTGGGGCTGGTGGCCGTTGCATACACGCTGCTTCGTGCCGCGTTCGTGCTGCACAATGGCGCGTTCTTCCCCGAGGTGCCTTGGAGTTCCTACTACGGCGGCATCCGTTTCGACCTGTTCGCCATC
>JAHEFL010000219.1:0-1571 GCA_024640205.1 Flavobacteriales bacterium
TCTCCCCGATGGCGGTGCGCTGCCAGTGATGGCTTTGTTGTCGGTCGTATACGATACCATAGGTCGAACTCCGCCAATTGCCGCCCTTTTCGCTTGGCGAATTGATGATCAGCGCCAGGTTGTTAAAGAAGAGGCGCGTCATCGTGCTGGAAGCGCTGGTACCATAGTACGTGCTACGAGCATCATTCACCTCGAAGGAAGGGGTCAGGCTCACCTCGGTCGTTCGGTAGAGACCGAACCCGGCAGGATTGATACCTACGACCGCCGGATCTGCTCCCAGAGCACCGAAGGCGTTCGCCAATCCCGTACTTCGCCCGGTGCCGCCCGGGTACAAGTCGCTGATCCGATATGCATCCTGTTCACTTTGTGCGTGCATCAACAAAGGGCAGAACAGAATGATCAAAGTCGAGAAGGAAAGCAGACGCAACGTCGTCATTCGGTCAGGTCACCGCGGACGTGAAACGCCCGGAGATCTTGATCCTCCTCCGCCACCACCACTATTGAAACCACCTCCTCCACGGGAGTTCTCCATGCGTTGCGGGGAAGTACGAGAGGGTGTGGTCACACGCTCCCTGTCGCGTTGGGATGGGTTGTTCACTCCTTGCATCGGATCCCTTGACCGGTCCTGAGCGTTGTTCGGTCGCACTCCTCTGCTTTCCTGGGTCATGTAGGAAGGCGGTCTGGCCATCTCTCTTCGCACGGGATCCAGGCTCACCGGATCCCTGAGCATCATACGTGTACCAGCAGTACCACCCGTCGGTGCCGATCCCCCGCCCAAAGTCGGTCGATGGGCGATCACGGAGTTACTTGTTCCACAGATCACAACTGGAGCATAACAACCGTAGCAACTTCCCCATGGACCATAGTATGGGCCATATCCACAACCACCATACATGCCCGTTCCGTAGCCCCAGGAAGGATACCGGGGCCATGGGTCGTAGAACCAGGGAGAGTATCCGTACATAAAGGAATTTCCCCCGTACCACGGACCTGTACCCATCCCCATTCCCATCCCCCACATGCTTCCCATGCACGGGCTCCCCCATCCCATGGAAACACTCCAATACGTATTCCAACCCATCGACCCCGTACCCAACCCGAACCGGTCGTAGTTGTAGTAATAGGGATCGTTATAGGTCATGTCGTAATAGTCACGAGGCGTACTGAATTCTGATGCCGCGGCACTGTCATAATAATCCTCCACGACGGCACCGTCATCCACAGGGATCCCGGTGCTTTCTGAAATAGGGTGCATCGATGGCATGAAGTAGACATCGTCGCGAACCTGGGCAACAGGCTGCGTGCTGGAGCAGGAACTTAACACCGCCACTGTTACCAGTAGGCCGATCAACGAATGGAAAGGTGTGTTCATGGTGGTTGCCTTTATACCCGGTTAACGCCTGATCGCCTGCCCCGGTTGTGTACTTTTGGCCGCTTGCCTCAAGAACAAAAATAATACCACGAACACCGGACATGGCGGATCTTCTTACCAAGCGGGCTGACGACTACGCGCAATGGTACAATGACCTGGTGCTCAAGGCCGATCTGGCGGAGCATAGCGACGTTAGGGG
>JAHEFL010000219.1:1581-4381 GCA_024640205.1 Flavobacteriales bacterium
TAGGGGATGCATGGTGATCAAGCCTCACGGATACGCGATCTGGGAGAAGATACAGGGTGCATTGGACAGGATGTTCAAGGAAACAGGACATGTGAATGCCTATTTCCCCTTGTTCATTCCGAAAAGCTACCTGGCCAAGGAAGCGGACCACGTGGAAGGCTTTGCGAAGGAATGCGCCGTCGTTACGCACTATCGCTTGAAGAGTGATCCGGACCATGGTCTCATCGTTGACCCCGATGCGAAGCTGGAGGAGGAGCTCATTGTGCGTCCGACGAGTGAAACGATCATTTGGAACACCTACCGGGGTTGGATCAAAAGCTACAGGGACCTTCCCTTGTTGATCAACCAGTGGGCCAATGTGGTTCGCTGGGAAATGCGGACGCGACTCTTTCTTCGCACGACCGAGTTCCTTTGGCAGGAAGGGCACACGGCCCACGCCACCAGGGAGGAAGCCGAGGAGGAGACCAAACGGATGCTCGATGTCTATGCTCGGATGGCTGAGGATTGGCTGGCCATTCCCGTGATCAAGGGTGTGAAAACAGCGAGTGAGCGGTTCGCGGGAGCTGTGGATACTTACTGTATAGAGGCCATGATGCAGGATGGCAAGGCCCTGCAGGCAGGCACGTCCCACTTTCTTGGGCAGAATTTCGCCAAGGCCTTTGATGTGGTCTTCACCAGCAAGGAGAACAAGCAGGAACATGTCTGGGCAACAAGCTGGGGGGTTTCCACACGCTTGATGGGTGCGTTGATCATGACCCATAGTGACGATCATGGGCTCGTTCTCCCTCCCAAGCTTGCCCCGGTGCAAGTGGCTATCGTTCCCATTGCGAAGAACGGTGAGCAATTGGAGGCCA
The DNA here is from genome assembly GCA_024640205.1 of Flavobacteriales bacterium. GTDB lineage: Bacteria > Bacteroidota > Bacteroidia > Flavobacteriales_F > PHOS-HE28 > PHOS-HE28. The sequence goes on from JAHEFL010000219.1 coordinate 2,436, forward strand.
TCCGATCATATGTAAGCCCCATCCTGACATCCCTCAAGGCAAGGGGCGTTTCCGTGATATTCGATGATGATGACACGAAGAAGCCAGGGTGGAAATTCGCTGAATACGAATTCAAGGGTTATCCCATCAGGGTCGCCGTGGGACCGAGGGACATGGAGAATGGTACCGTGGAAGTGGCACGTAGGGATACCATGGAAAAGCAGGTGATGCAGGTGACCGATATCGCCGAAAAGGTGGAACATCTGCTTCAGGCGATACAGGACAATCTGTTTCAAAAGGCGCTGGCTTTGCAGGAGAATATGACCCGTGCGGTGGAGACCTATTCCGAATTCAAGGAGGCGATCGAAGAAGGGGGCTTCATATTGGCCCACTGGGATGGAACTCCTGAGACCGAGGCCCGGGTGAAAGAGGAAACGAAGGCTACCATACGCTGTATCCCGCTCGGTGGTGATGCCTCCCCTGGAAAGTGTATGGTAACCGGTGCGCCGAGCGCCCGCAGGGTCGTATTCGCTCGAGCATATTGAAGGATGAAAGCGGATCGCACTTCCGACCCTAGGAAAATGGTCCTGGAAGCTTTACTGTCGAAGTCCTCGATGAAACAGGACGTCTATCACGCCACGATCGCCTTGTTCAATGAGATCACGGAGGTTCTTGGTGGGATAGTGGAGGACCTGCAGAAGGAAGTTGCAGGTGTGGATGAACGGCTGGTGGTGGCGTTCAAGGAACGGAACAGCACCACATGTGAATTGCAGGTAGCTGGGGATGTCGTCATTTTCAGCATGCATACCAATGTGTTCCGGCTGGACCAAAGCGATCGCTTATGGAGATCTGGCTATCTGGAACAGGATGAACTGCGCGGGTACTTCGGGATCGTGAACGTGTATAATTTTCTCAGCGATTCCATGAAGTATGACCGGGAAAGGGATCTGGGTTACCTCGTTGCACGCCTTTTCCTGAACAAGGATGGACATTTCTTCATGCAGGGTAAGCGGCAGCTTGGATTCCTGTATAATGACCTTCCCGGCTCGGTCATGGACCGCGGGAAACTGAAGGAGATCCTTTACACGGTGATCAATTATGTCCTGGAGTTCGATCTTCTGGCGCCACCATACGACCATGTGAACCAGGTCACTGTGCGTGACGTGAAGGAACTATTCATGGATCGGCATATGAGCACGGGCAAACGACTTGGCTTCCGCTTCCAGGCGGACGCGGACGAACCTTCCTAGCGATCCTTGCCGGGTTATCCCGTCAGTGATTACATTTGCCGACCCTTGGCCGAAATGGACCTGGGTGTTGAGTTGTTGGCCCGTTCGTCTAGGGGTTAGGACGCGTCCCTTTCACGGATGAAACAGGGGTTCGATTCCCCTACGGGCTACGAGGTTTGGAAGGCCTTTCCACGATTGGTGGAAGGGCCTTCTGCATGAACGGTGGGTCCAGGGCCGGTCACGTGTCCGCTCATGAAAGCCCATGTATCTTTAGCCGCTGATCAGAACAAATTGCTCCGTCCATCCGCAGGGCAGAGCATGATCGCTATTGGTTGCTGGATCATGGCTGGACATCGAAAGTGAAGTAAGACAGGGCAAACTCATGCAAATCCGGAAGTTCGGGTTCTGGTCGGTGGTGATCATGGTGCTGCTAGCATCCTGCGTCGGGCGTAAGAACATCAATTACCTCGTTGATCCGTCCCTTAGCAAGGGGTCCAGCAAGCTGTTCGAGAACCGCAAATTCGATTACCGGATCCAGGTCAACGATGTACTGAGCATTCGTGTCCTTGGCCTGGATGAGGAAACCCATCGCTATTTCAACATTGAGCAACAGAACGCCTTCCAAGGTGTGAATGACGCTGCGCTTTATGTAAATGGCTTCTCTGTGGATAAGAATGGCCATGTTCAGTTACCCACAGTGGGTAAGATCAAGGTCCAGGGCCTTACGGTGGGAGAAGC
>JAHEFL010000220.1 GCA_024640205.1 Flavobacteriales bacterium
AATGACCATGGAGGAGTTCATCGACGCGATCACGAGGGAGAGCGATGAGCCGGGCCCATTCCTGAGGGAGCAACCCTTGAAGGATGTCTTCCCTGACCTGGTCGACCATGTGCAACCCACTCCGGCGTATGTGCAACCGAACTGGTTGGGAGGGAATTATCTGGTAGGACCGATCAACAAGCGACTGAACAGGGAGTCCTTCATCGAGGTGAATTTCTGTGGCCGAAGGGTGTTCCCTTACCTGCATATCGATGACCTGGGTGTGCATGCGTTCATCACCCAGCACTATGGCGATAAGGAATTCATCGTCTATGCGCCGGACCAGGAGCCCTACCTGTACCGGAAGGGCAGGGAGCGATTCTCCCTGATCCAGGATGTGGATGACCAGGACCAGAAGGAGTTCCCGCTCTTTGCCAAGGCGAAAGCCATCCGGGTCGTATTGAAAGCCGGCGAGAGCGTGTTCATGCCCTGCGGATGGTGGCATACCACCAAGGTCCATGGCACTTCGCTATCCACGGTCATCAGTGTGTCCAACTCGTCCAATTGGACCGAACTGGTCGACTTCCTGGATGAGAACCCGCCCAAGCCCATGTTGGCGCCCTTCCTGTCGGTCTATCTGAGAACGTTCGGATGGATCAAGAGGTCGTTCTCTTGATGGCTCCGTTGTTCCTTCGGTAGCACAGCACTTCTATTTCGAGGGGCGTCCTTTCGCAGGGGCCCGCGTTGCCCCGTGCATGCTCGCGTTCGTCCCTGCCACGTCCTTCCAATGACGAGCGGTCCGGAAACTTGATAAACGGAGGAAACAAATTATGGACCGAAACGTTTCTTGATGGAAATTGTTCCCTATGTTTGCACCCGCGATCAAATGGACGAAAAAGAGAAACATATCATAGAGGAGGCAGGTAAGGTCTTCATGCGGCTGGGTGTCCGGAGTGTCAACATGGACGATGTGGCCCATCACCTGCGCATTTCGAAAAAGACGCTCTATCAGTTCGTGAAGGACAAGAACGACCTGGTGGAACGCATCGTTACTTCCATCTGTCAACATCATCGGGAAAGCATCAATGCCATCTGCGAGAAGGGCCTGAACGCGATCGATGAGAACTTCGAGATCGCCCGCTTCATCGCAGCACAGTTGGGCACGATGCACCCGAGCGTGCATTTCGATCTCCAGAAGTACCACGCGGAAGCTTGGGACCTGTTGGAGCGTACGGAAAAGGCGGACATCTACAATTGCGTTTCTCGCAATATGGAGAAGGGGATCAAAGAGGGGCTTTATAGGGAGGACCTCAACATCCCGGTGGTTGCGAGGATCTACATCGCACGATTCGATGCGGTCTTTGACGATTCCCTCTTTCCGGCGAACGAATTCGATTTCAAGGAGGTTACCTGGGAAATGTTCAGGTACCACATCAGGGGGATCGCCAGCGAAAAAGGTCTCAAGTACCTGATCAAGAAGGTGAAGAAAGAACAACCGGCTTTAGTGCGATGAGAACGATAACGACAGCGATCTTAGCGAGCCTGGTGCTCTTGAGCACCGGGCAGGGCCCCATGGCGCTGAGCCTCCAACAAGCGATGGAGCTGGCTGCCAAACAGAGCTATTCCGTCCAGAACAGCGAATTGGAGGCAGAGAAAGCCCAACATCGAATTAATGAGGTACTGGCGATCGGTCTGCCTCAGATCAATGCGGATGCCGGTATACAGAACTACATCGAAGTGCCCGTTTCGGTGGTCCCGAATTTCTTCGGTCCGGGGCCGGAATTGCTGGAAGCGCAGTTCGGACTCCCCTGGACCACGAATGCCAAGGTGCAACTGAACCAGTTGATCTTCGATGGCTCGTACCTGGTCGGTCTGAAGGCAACCAGGGAATTACGACAGCAGAGCGAGCAGGAGTTGCAATTGGCCGTGCGTGATGCGAAAGCAGCTGCGGCGAAGGCCTATTATGGTGCACTGGCCGCTGAGGACGGCGCCATTACGCTGGCCGAGATCGTTCCGGTCCTGGAGCGCAGCCTAAGGGAGGCAGAGGCCATGCTGGACAATGGGTTCATGGAGGAAACGGATGCTGACCGTATCCGCATTGAATTGGCGAACGTCCGGGATCAAAAGATCATTTTCGACAGGCAGTATTCGCTTGCCTTGAACTTTCTTCGGTTCTACCTGGGCCTTCCCGCCTCGACGCCGTTGGAGCTTACGGATGATCTGCAGGCATTGATCGACGCTCCCGAGGAGCGCGCCTTGGTGAACGAGCCCTTGGGGCTGGAAAGCCATGTGGAGCATCGCATTGCTGCGTCGATGATGCGCATCCAGGAGTTGGATGTCCAGAACGAGAAAGCGGCCTACCTGCCCAAGCTCAACGGATTCCTCAGCTATCAACAACAGGCCTTCGGTGTCGACAACGTAGTGGATACGGATTGGTATCCTGCCACGGCCTGGGGTCTTGGTCTTCAGATCCCGATCTTCAGCAGTGGCATGCGCTCCAACCGGGTGGCGCAGTCGCAACTCGCATTGAAACAGGTGGAGGTGAATATGCTACAGACCGATGAACGGATCCGGCTGGAGGAGGAGCAGAACCGGAGCGATGCCGTCACGGCGCAGGACCTTTATGAGAACCAGAAAGATCGCCTGCAACTGGCGCGGAAGGTATTCGAGCGTACCTCCACGAAGTTCACCCAGGGCCTCGCCTCCAGCTTCGAGCTGACCACCGAACAATCCAACTACTTGCAAGAGGAACAAGCATACATCCAGCGGTTGGCCGATCTGGTCAATGCCCGTACGGAGCTGCGCAAGACCCTTGATAGATTCTGATGCACCATACACCGATGAGGAACTACCTGTACATCCTATTTGCCACCGCCTTTTTGTCCGCCTGCGGAGGAGCCGTGAACGAGGCTGAGATCGCCGATCACCGAAGCAAGCGTGATAGCCTGAAGCAGGTCCGTGAAGAACTCAATGGGCTGATCGCCGAAGAGGAGGCCTGGTTGGCCAAGAACGACCCTGACCTGAAGAGCTCGCTGCCGACCGTGACGACCTATGCCATGAACAAGCGGCCCTTTGCGCACTACACGGAAGCGCATGGCACCGTGAAGGCGGACGAGAACGCGTTGATCTACAGCAGCACGGGTGGCGAAGTTCGCCGGATACTTGTGAAGCAGGGGCAGAACGTGAGGAAGGGACAGCTGATCGTGGATATCGATACCGATGTGCTGCGGAGCAACATCGCCCAAGCGGAGACCAACGCCAAGCTGGCCAGGGATGTGTTCCAACGCCAGGCGAAGTTGTGGGAGCAGCAGATCGGCAGTGAGCTGCAATACCTGGAGGCACGAAGCCGCAAGGAGGCGGCCGAGGCACAACTCAGCGCGTTGCAGGAGCAGCTACGGAATGCTCAGGTGGCTGCGCCGTTCGATGGGGTGGTGGACGAGGTGTTCCCGAACGTGGGGGACATGGCAAGCCCCATGCAACCGGTAGCGCGTGTGGTGCGATTAGGGAAGGCGAGCATCGAATGCGATCTCTCCGAGGACATGCTGAGCAAGGTGGCAATGAATGATCCGGTAGTGGTCGTTCTACCCGAGACCAGGGATACCCTGCAGGCCACCATCGACCAGATCGGGCAGTTCATCAACCCGAACAACAGGACCTTCAAGGTGACCTTGCGGATGGAGAACGGCACCATGCTTCGCCCCAACCAACTGGCCAATGTCCGCATACGCGACATGGAAGTGGATGAAGCTCTGGTGGTCCCCAGCCGGTTGGTAATGGAGAATGCGGAAGGGAAGAGTTATGTCTATGTGCTGGATTCCCAGGGTGATGAAAGCAGAGCGAAGAAGGTTTTCGTCAAGGTGCTATCGGCACAAGGCGGCGAACTCATGTTGGCGCGGGAGGATGGCGGACTGAACGGGACCGAAACGCTCATCGACCAGGGTTCGCGCCTCGTGGTCCATGATCAGGCGGTACAGCTCGTCAAGGGCGCTTAAAAAAGCGAAGCATGGAGAAGCAAGGAAAGAACCACAGCACGGATAAGCGCTTCGCACTATCCACCTGGGCAGTGGATAATCGGGCCACCGTGATGGTGCTCACGATCCTGATCGCGATGATCGGTCTCTCGGCGTACAACAGCATGCCGCGCGAGGCATTCCCGGAGGTCGTGACCCCCGAGATCTATGTGGGCACGGCCTATCCCGGCAATGCGCCGGACGATATGGAGAAGTTGATCACCCGGCCACTGGAAAAGGAGATCAAGACGGTGACCGGCATCGACGAGATCAACTCCAGCAGCGTGCAGGGCTTCAGTACCATCCAGGTGAAGTTCGATTTCAACGTGACGCCGACCGAGGCGCTGCGCAAAGTGAAGGATGCGGTGGACA
>JAHEFL010000221.1 GCA_024640205.1 Flavobacteriales bacterium
AGGCGCTTCATCCCTGAACAGGTAGGTGATGAGCGATTGTGAATTTCCCGCTCCGGGTACTGTTCCGATAGCCTCGAAATGCTGCGCATCGCGGGATCGCTCCACGGTGAAATGATCATTATCCACCTCCGAGACCGTGCTCCAATCCAGATCAACCCACGTATCATCCACAGCATGTGCGTGCATCCCGAGCCATGAGACCGGAAGCACGGTGGCACCCACAAAATAAGGGCAGTGCTGCGAATGCGTGCAGGTGGACGGTACCGTGAACGTGTAACAGAATACGTAGTTGTTCCCGATCGTAAGCCCAGTGAAGTTCAAGTTCGTCAGCGTGCCGGATTGGATGGCCCCTCCACACGATGGGGAATTGAAGAGCTGCCAGGAAAAGGCCGTCACATTTCCCGTTCCGCAGTTCGAGGTGATGATCACATTGAAACTTACAGTGGTTGCGGTCGCAGTGAATGAATTGCAGAACGTATGTGGAGAGCCCGGTTGCAAAGGAGGTAGGAACGGTGTCGAAGTGCAGCCTGCCACCACCTGTGGTATCGATGGTGCACTGGGGAAGCCCTGTGCCGCTCCGCACGGTGTGGAGCAGGTGTTGCAAGGAGCAGCTGAGTTGCCGACCTGGATGCAGAACTGGGCAGACCCACTGTTACCACAAGGACCACCTGGGGGATAACAGACCTGGACGTAGTACAGCGCCCCTATCGTAAGCCCCGTCAAGGTGTGTACGTCGTCCAAGGGCGCGCCGAATAAACAGGATATCTCCGTACCTACACATGACCCGGTGGATCTGTACACGTTCGAACTGATGTGGCACCCCGACGTTGCTGTAACCGGGATATTCACGAACATGTTGGTGGAGGTGGCCGTGAACGTGTACCAGGAGCATTGGGAACCGGCGAACAAACAGCTACTCGCGGCCTGTGCTCCTCCGGAACAGGTCGTCCCGTTCACGCACGGGTTACCAACGGTCAATGCAACTGCTGTAGGACATGTGCCATTGGTGGTTGCGGGTGAGCAGGCCGGCTGTGCCGACACGTTCATGGAGGTGATCATCCCCATGAACAGCAGTGCCGCTATGCCTGTTTTACCGCTCATTTTCTGCAAGTTATGACGATCGGCCACCCACAAGTGTTGCCTTCAAGGTCCCGTAAGGCCGGGACGTGTCGTTAACCGATCGTCACTTCGAACGGGGTCATCCTTATCGTGGTTCGCTCAACCCACCCAAACGATCCCGTTCTCCTCGATCCGCACCAACCGTTCCTTGTAGAGCGCACCCAGGGCCTTTTTGAACGCCTTCTTACTCATGCCCAACTCCGCGTGAATGTCCTCCGCTTCACTCTTGTCATTCAATGGAAGGAACCCGGTGCCTCCTTGTAATCGCTTGGCAAGCAGCGCAGCGTTCGCGTCGTTGTACTGCCTGTAGCCGATCGGTTGCAAGGTGATATCCAGTTTCCGGTCCTCGCGCACTTGCTTCACATACCCCGTGATCCGATCGCCCACGGAAACGTGGCGGAACAGATCGCTGGCATGGATCAAACCGTGATGCCGGTCGTTCACGATGACGGCGAGGCCCAAGGCGCTTCTTCCGAACACCATCACGGTCACCTGGTCACCTCGCTGTAAGGTTACGCTCGTGTTGTCCAGGAAGTCCTCCAGACGCGTGCTCCCGATAACCTGGTCGCTGCGCTCGTCATGCACTACCCGTGTGATGTACCATTTCCCCTCCACCAGCGCCTTCTTCTGTTCAGCAACTGGCACGAACAATTCGTGGTCCGAGCCCCAATCCATGTAGGCTCCTTCCACTCCCGTCCGCATTACGCGCATGCGGGCGAAACCTCCTGCCTCTGCCTTGGGTACCTTTTGTGTGGCCAGCCATACACCGTCCGGCCCACGGTACACGAAGACCGTGAGCGTCTCCTGATCCGGATCCGTTTGCTCGCCATGGGGCAGGAGCACCTCCCCATCCTCGTCCCCGAGGATCGTTCCTTGCGTGTTCTTCCGAAGCACGGCAAGTTCTTGTGTGTATCCTGTGCGTATCACGGGTAGCGCAAGGTAGGCAGGTGGTACGGCAGGCGCGGCGGGACGATGATCGTCGCATAAAGACCATCCCGCTTGTTCACTTCACCGTAGTGCCTTGATACAACTTCGTGAAGACCGGATCGATGGGCTCCCACAATTCGATCTTGTTGCTGTCCGGATCCATGGCATGCACGAATGCGCCGTACTCGTATCGTTCGATCGTGTCCGTGAAGACCACGCCCGCGCGCTTCATGCGTTCCACCAATAGGTCGATGTGCTGCACGAGGTAGTTGATCATGAACCCGCTGGTGCTGGGTATTCTCTTCAACTCCCACCTACGTTGGAAGCGTCTCTGTGTATCGCTTGAACCGGTCCAGGATCGCCTGCCAGCCACCGCGCTGCATCTCCACCGGGTTCTCCGTCTCAGGCTCAAAGGTCTCGGTCACCAGCGTTCCCGTGCCATCGGCCGCGAAGCGTACGTCCATCGTTCGGCCATCACCCAATACGGATGCGATGCGCTGCATGGGTACCACGGCCGTGTGCTTGCCTGTGAAGTCGAAGCTTACGCTGCCATCGCGCGCCGCCATCGTGTACGAGAAGGCACCTCCTTCGCGGAGCTCGTTCGTGGCCTGGGGGCAATGCCAATCATCGCTCGCTGCGTTCCAGTGTACTACGTGTTCAGGTCCGGTCCAGCAGTCCCAGACCTGGGCCAGTGGCTTGCTGATGAGGGTGCTGATGGTGATCGGTCCTGTCATGTTCCACTCGGTCGTGGTTCGAATGTACATGCAACAGGTTGGAGGGGATGCTTACAAGGCCATCGGATCTTGTACGTAGCACAGGCGCATAGTATGATATGTAACCGCCGATGGACGCGGATACACGCAGATGGCGCCACATGGCTATGGTGCGGTCCCTCATCCGTGTTCATCCGTGTAGATCCGTGGTTTCCTCTCTTCCATACGAAGCGCCGACAGGCGCTGTGCATTTCACCCGATGGTCCTGGCCATATAGGGAACCCCTAGATTGGCGCTGCCTTTCCATCCCTGCCGAGCAATGAGCGAGTCCCATCCATGTCCCCAATGCCGTTCGAATTTTGCCTATCCGACGGGTATGTCCTGGATGTGCCCGGAATGTGGCCACGAGTGGAACCCGGAGGAATTGGCTGCAGAAAATGCGCCCGCCGTCGTGAAGGACGCCAACGGCAATGTCTTGGTTGATGGCGATGATGTGGTGGTGGTGAAGGACCTCCCGGTAAAGGGTGCGCCCAAGCCGGTGAAGGCAGGCACCAAGGTGAAGAATATCCGCCTGGCGGAGGGCGATCACAACATCGATTGCCGCATCGATGGCTTCGGATCGATGGCACTGAAGAGCGAGTTCGTGAAGAAGGCCTGAGGCTGCACTCGGACCGCCGCTTTCATATCCGCCATGGACGGTACCGGACCGCCTGCTCGAACGATCGATCGTTAAGAAGAAATAGCCGGAGATCCGTCGATCGGGCCTCGTCCAACATAGTATTGGGATGAGCACGAGAGGGGCGGGTTGGTCCCGCCTCACATGGAAGGATCACATCCCCTTCTTACGATGGGGATCTAATTCGACGAGGCATGAACACCTTGCGTCCGCTCCTCTTCCCGGTAACTGCTGTTTGGTTCATTGCTGTCCTATGGTGGGTGGCACGGATCGATCCCAACGCTCATCGGGTCCATTCGAACAATTACTCGAGCACGGTCTCCGAGGCTTCCGTCATGCGTTTCGGCCCAACTCCATCGGACGGGGCTGCGGGGTCCGTCGGAACGACCCATGTATCTGCGTCACGTTTGCCTGATGTCATGGTCATCCCGTTCGTGAAGAATGAGGAGGAGGCAGGGTTCAATGGGGAAGTGCTGACCCAGATCAACGCATTCGCCATTGCACTTCGGAGAAACCCCGAAGCGAGCATCGTGGTATCCGGGCACACGGACTCGGATGGCGCTGCATCACTGAACAAGACCCTTTCCTTGGAGCGTGCCGAAGCGGTTAAGGAACTCCTTACGGAACAGGGCGTTCCAGCAGACCGGATACGTACCGTGGGAATGGGAGCGGGTCGACCGATCGCGGACAACTTTACCAGCAAAGGGAAAGCGAAGAACCGTCGGGTCGAAGTGGCCCTGGAACGGACGTCCCATGAAGTACACTAAATGTCACCCGCCATGATCAGCCCAGTCGCAGAATTATTGAGCGTTGTGCTCACCATCTTGTTACCAACATTCCTGGGGATGGTGGGCACCTTGGGTCTTGGGGTCCTCATCGGTGGATACCTGGTACCGGCTTCCAGTGGAAA
>JAHEFL010000222.1 GCA_024640205.1 Flavobacteriales bacterium
TACCTTCGCGGCCGCAAAACGGGGGCTCCGGCCCCCAGAACAGCCCAAGCTCCTCATGTCCAAGCACATCGGAAAAGTCGTCCAGGTCATCGGTCCCGTGGTGGACGTTCGTTTTGAAAGTGGTGGGAACCTGCCGAACATCTATGATGCCCTCCACATCAAACGCGCAGATGGTTCCATCCTCGTTCTGGAGACCCAACAATTGACCGGTGAGGACACCGTTCGCGCCATCAGCATGGAGAGCACCGACGGTCTTTCCCGAGGCGCCGAGGTGGTCGGCCAGGGGCAGCCCATCGCGATGCCCGTTGGTGAGGCCATCAAGGGCCGCCTGTTCAACGTGACCGGGGACCCCATCGACGGGATGCGCCCGGTGAACACCGGCAAGAGCTACCCGATCCACCGTGAAGCTCCGAAATTCGAGGATCTCAGCACCAGCACGGAAGTGCTGTTCACGGGGATCAAGGTCATCGACCTGATCGAACCGTACTCCAAAGGGGGTAAGATCGGCTTGTTCGGTGGTGCCGGAGTGGGCAAGACCGTATTGATCCAGGAATTGATCAACAACATTGCCAAGGGATACAGCGGCTATAGCGTTTTTGCCGGTGTTGGTGAGCGTACCCGTGAAGGGAACGACCTGCTCCGCGAAATGATCGAAAGCGGCATCATCAAATACGGTGATGACTTCAAGCACAGCATGGAGGAAGGCGGATGGGACCTGAGCAAGGTGAACTATGAGCAGCTCGCCACCAGCCAGGCCACCTTCATTTTCGGACAGATGAACGAGCCCCCCGGAGCACGTGCGCGGGTCGCTCTCAGCGGTCTGACCCTCGCCGAATATTTCCGCGATGGGGATGAGGAGAGCGGCGGACGCGACATCCTGTTCTTCGTCGATAATATCTTCCGGTTCACGCAGGCGGGTTCCGAAGTATCGGCCCTTCTCGGTCGTATGCCGAGCGCCGTAGGATACCAGCCCACGCTGGCCACGGAAATGGGAGCCATGCAGGAGCGTATCACCTCCACGAAACGTGGTTCAATCACCAGTGTACAGGCGGTATATGTACCAGCGGATGACTTGACTGACCCAGCACCTGCGACCACCTTCGCACACTTGGATGCCACCACGGTATTGAGCCGTAAGATCGCTGAGTTGGGCATTTATCCTTCCGTGGATCCCTTGGATAGCACCAGCCGGATCCTCACCCCTGCCATCGTGGGCAAGGAGCACTATGATTGTGCCCAGCGGGTGAAGGAGATCCTCCAGCGTTATAAGGAACTGCAGGACATCATCGCCATCCTTGGCATGGATGAATTGAGCGAGGACGACCGCCAGGCCGTGAGCCGCGCACGTCGCGTGATGCGATTCCTGAGCCAGCCTTTCTTCGTAGCGGAACAGTTCACCGGCCTGCCGGGTGTGATGGTACCGATCGAGGATACCATCAAAGGCTTCAACATGATCCTGGACGGTGAGATGGATGAATACCCGGAAGCTGCTTTCAACCTGAAGGGAACCATTGAGGACGTGATCACTGCAGGTAAGAAGATGCTCGCTGACGCAGCCAAGGCATGAACGTAGAGATCATCACCCCGGACAAGGCCCTGTTCAAGGGTGAGGCCAGCTCGGTGACCGTGCCCGGTGTGGACGGCAGCATGGGCTTCCTGGAGAACCACGCTCCCTTGATCACCGTGCTGAAAGCCGGGGATGTCCGGGTGAAGACCGCCAAGGGGGAAGAGCTATTCCCGGTGAACGGTGGTGTGGTTGAAGTGATGAATAACACTGTGCTGGTGTTGGCTGAGTAATTACCGATCTCCTCCTAGCTTGAACGGCGCCCTCTTAAGAAAGGCGCCGTTCCTTTTTTGTCGCCGTTCCCGGGTATTGGGTCATGGAATCATACCGTAGGCCGATCCACGCCTCTTGCAGGGGGCCCGATCCCATAGTAAGTTGGACGCAATTAGCGCCCGTCCGATACTGGTCCTTCGGGCTTCCGATGCATCGAACAACAGCACATACCACGAAGCGGAGTTCGATCCTTCCACCCCTGCTGGTGCCTCTTTTGCTATTCGCGCTCGAAGCCGGAGCACAGCTCGTTCGCCCGTATCACAAGCAGTTCTCAGTGGCCGAAGGGCTTCCTACGAGTTTGGTGTCGGACATCACCGAGGACCAAGACGGCTTTTTGTGGCTGGCCACAGGCGCTGGCATCAGTCGATTCGACGGGGTGGAATTCCACAACCTGAAGGCCAGAGCGAACGATCCGAGATCGGTACCGAATGAATTCATGAATACGATCTCGGCAGGTGTCGACGGGATGCTATACGCAGGCGGAAACTCCTCCAAGCTCTGCATCATCGATCCGCGCGCGGATACGGTCCATAGCCTGCCGATCCCCGGTGTAGACCCGAACAGTGTCATGGAGTCCATGGTATACCGTATCCACTGCGATCGACAAGGACGGGTCTGGATCGCTCATGGTTTTAGAAGGTTGACTCTGTTCGATCCAAAGACCAGGACCTTCCTTTCCCAGGATATCCACCCGCAACAGGGTGCTTCCATGCGACACGAGAACATCACCCGGATCCTCGAGGACAAGGACGGCAGCCTTTGGTTGGGCACCATGTTCGGTCTGGTGCATTTTATTCCGTCTGCGGTCCCAACGGAAGGTAGCCTCGGTGTTGTAACGCTGTACTCACACCCTGACCGTACGGCGCCCTTTCCAGAATACGATGCTACCGACCATATCACTGCCTTGATAGAGAAGGGGCAAGAGCTTCTGGTGGCCACTCAGGAAAAAGGTCTTTTCACATTCGATCGGACCACGCATGAATTCCGGTGGTCATGGACGGGAGCATCGCCCGATAAGGAGGAATTGCTCGACCGGAACGTTGTCGACATGGTCGCAGGAAAGAACGATCTGGTCTGGCTCGTCGGAGAAACCAGTGCTGTGCGGATCTTTTCCGGGAACGATGGGATCGTGCGCTCGTTCGATCGGGACCTACATCCGAACAGGATCCATCAGTCGACACCATTGTTCCCTAGGGCCAGCTGTGGGTTCCGGGATCATAATGGCCATTACTGGTTCGGGAGCACGACCGATGGCCTAATGCTCGTACCCACCCGCAGCGGTCATTTCCAACAAGTGTTCCTGGACCCGGAAGCTGCGGACAATGGGGCGGTCATGAAGCTGTTCAAGACCGTTCATGATACGACCACAGGATACACGTATGCCCTTTCTACCACAGGTCAAGGCTTATATGCCATTTCACCGGACGGGTTGAACATCACCCGTCACTATCCCTATGAATCCAAGGACCTTGTTTGCGGTGATATGTGCTTCCGATCCGATGGAATGGCGTACGTCGCCACTGAAAAGGGCCTGTACGTGTTCGACCCAGCTACTGGTTCTTTCTCACGACCGACCAGCAGTGCCGCCGGCAAGGATATCCTCTCAACGAAGATCTTTCGAATGAGCCTGGATCGGGAAGAACGGGTATGGCTTGCTCTTTATAAGGATGAGCCACATGTCTATGATCCATCCGATGGGAGTGTCACAAGCCTTTTCGATCTCGCGCCAGAAGCAAAGGATCTGGTTACCGGCCGGGTCTCCTTCGCGGAGGTGGATCCCATGGGTGGGGTCTGGTTCGCTGGTTATAATAACCTTCCGTTCGTGTTATTGCCTGACGGGCAATGCACGAAGTTGCCGATACGCGAAAAGGATGAGCCCGATCCCAGGCTATTCTATCTGAACGGCATCACGTTCACTCCTGACAGCTCGGTCTGGATCAGCGTCCTTCGCGAGGGCGCGATGCAGTTCCGTTACGGTGATGGGGGGCCCGCTCGCGCAGCCACGATCACTACAGCTGATGGACTCAGTACAAATGATGTCTTTCGGATCGCCTCGGACAAAAGGGGTCGTGTGTGGATCGGCACCCTGAACGGCTTGAACCGCTATGATCCATCGAACGGAAGTATCCGTCAATACGACATCACGGACGGTCTGGCCTTGATGGAACAGATGTACGGGCTCGATATCAGCGCCGACGGGCGCTGGGTGATCGCCGGTGCCCAGCATGGTTATGCCATCCTTGACCTGGAAGAGTCGGTCATCGACGAGGCACTTCCGATCGTCCATTTTCGGGAGATCACCAGTTTCGGCAAACACCTTGAAGGCGATGGTCACGCCACATCGACGGCGCCGATCCAACTGAAGTATGACCAGCACCAGTTGACCTTTCATATCCGTAGCAACGAACGGGCGAATGCTCCGGCCGTTCGATACGCTTACCGCATCCCTGACTTGGACACCACATGGACCGATGCGGGACG
>JAHEFL010000223.1 GCA_024640205.1 Flavobacteriales bacterium
CGCTTCCGATCTCGATGTGGGAACGATGCTGACCTATACCTGGGAGCAAATGAACAACCAGGTCTCCACGCAGCCCCCTGTTTCCACGAGCACGGGAGGGCCGAATTTCAGGGCTCTGCTGCCCAGCACGAGCCCATCGCGTTACCTGCCCAATCTGAACGCGGTGGTGGCCAACAGCAACCCGACTTGGGAGGTATTGTCCAGCGTGGGTCGGACATTCAATTTCCGGGTCACGGTGCGGGATAACAACGCTTCTGCAGGCTGCACGGCAGAAAGCAATATGACCGTTACGGTGAACGCCGCTTCCGGTCCGTTCCTGGTGAACCAGCCCAATACGAACGTTAGCTGGCAGGCGGGCTCTGTACAAACGGTCACATGGGCGGTTGCGGGGACCAACCTCAGCCCCGTAAGCTGTACTGCCGTGGACATCCTGCTCTCCGTGGATGGCGGCTTCAACTATCCCCATACACTGCTTTCGGCCACACCCAATGATGGCAGTCAGACGGTGACCCTGCCGGTGATCCCGGCGACCAGCACTGCCCGGATCATGGTGAGGGCCAATGGCAACATCTTCTACGACATCAGCAATTCGAACTTCACCATCACAGCGGCTCCGACGCCGCCCACCCTGGCAGCGAAAATGGTCCTGGAGGGGCCCTATGATACCGGTTCGGGCCTCATGTCGGACGATCTGCGATCCGGGGGGCTGATCCCGTTGACGGAACCTTATACTACCGCTGGTTGGGTGCAGGTGAACGGTGGCGGTGAGACCACTACGGCTCCTGTGCTCGCGGTGACCGGCGACAACGCGATCGTGGATTGGGTCCGGGTGGAGCTTCGTTCTTCCGCCAATAGCGGGCTCGTTGTCGCCACGCGACAGGCACTTCTTCAACGGGATGGCGATATCGTAGCGACGGACGGAGTGTCACCCATCACCTTTAACGTGGCGGGAGGGAACTACTATGTGGCCTTCAGGCATCGGAACCATTTGGGCTTCATGACCGCCGCTACGGTCGCCTTGACAGGCGGTACGGTCGCGCTCGATATGCGCTCATTGGGTGCGGCAACGTATGGTGGTGCGGATGCACGGAAGAGCCTGGGTAGCGTGCTTGGCTCATGGGCCGGCAATGTTCTGGCGGATGATCGGCTGTTGTACACCGGACAGTCGAACGACCGTGACCCCATTTTGGTCGCCATCGGTGGGACCATCCCGACCAATACGATCGCTGGCTACCGCCAGGAGGATATCAATCTGGATGGCTTGGTGAAATACACCGGCCTTGACAATGATCGCGACGCCATCCTCGTGAACATAGGTGGTGCGGTACCGACGAACTCACGATTGGAGCAGCTTCCATGAGATCCCTTGTTGATCGGCTCGTGAGGTGCCTCGCTCCGGTGATGCCCATGATGCTCGCGGTAGGGGCTAATGCCCAGGGTTGGGAGGTGTTCAACATGGATAATGCCGGGCTTCCTAGTAACTCAGTGCGGGCGATGGTGCAGGATGAGACCGGGGTCATCTGGGTTGCGACCGACTGGGGCTTATGCCGATTTGATGGGACGGATTGGACAACCTACCAGCAGGGCACTTCGGGAATTTCGGACAACGTCCTGAGCTGTCTGGCCGTGGATGCGGACCAACGGCTCTGGATCGGGACCATCAATGCAGGTATTGCGATCCTGGATCCTTCTGACGACAGCTGGAGTTACATAGATATGACCAACAGCATCCTTGTGGACAATGAGATCGCCGGAATAACGCATGATCACAGGGGGTGGGTGTGGATCAGTACCCCCTCCGGATTGTACTGTTGGACCGGGACGGATTGGCGTTGGTATAACGACACCGATACCAGTTACGATGGCAACGTGCTCTTCGGGCCGAACATGAGTGCGGTGGTCGTCAGGGACGACGACCTGGTGACGGTGGCCACCCGGAACGCCGGCCTCACGTATATCACCGAGGATGATTTCCTCTTCTATACTTCGTTCCAGGACAACTTCCCGGACAATAGCGCCAATGGGGTGGCTTTGGATGCCTTGGGTGACCGTTGGCTGGCCTGCCCTGCAGGAGGATTGATCCGGCATGCCGGTCCGTACGAGGGCGGGCCCTGGTTCCAGTACAACAATTTCACCATCGGATTACCGGACAACACGCTGACGAGCATCCTCATCGATGAACTGGATAGAAAGATCGCCGGTTCTGAAACAGCAGGGATCCTTGTATTCTCGGAACCATCATCCTGGTACACGATGAATGCCGCCAATTCAGGTCTGCCCGATAATTGGGTGCGCTGTGTGATGATCGACGAGGACGGTGCTCTTTGGGCCGGGATGAATTACGGCGGTGTCGCACGCTTGGATGGCTTTGTCGGGATCAGTGAAAGGGGAGTAAAGGACCACGATGATATCAGGGTCTTTCCGAACCCATGCTCCTCCTCTTTCCAAGCTGATCTATCCTCGTTCAATGGCAACTTGGATTGGAGCCTGATGGATGCATCCGGACGTACCGTACTGCAAGGTGTGACCGGAGGTGGAAAGCTCCTGTTGTTCGCGGTGGAAAGCCTTTCCCCGGGCCCCTACCTTTTCAGGGTCGGCAACGGTTCGGAAGCGGCGATCCAGCGGCTCGTCATCCATTGATCCTCGCCGTGGGCTTGGCATTGGCAGCCCTTGTTGATTAAATTGGTCCGAAGTTGCTCCACTCAATCCCCTTCTTTTCATGATCCGATCGCTACTCCTTGCCACAGCCGCTTTGGGTTCACTCTTCGTTCACGAGATAAAAGCCCAATGCAGTTTGACCCAGGCGAACACGTGCGTTTGCAAGACCCCGGGTTCAACTTCGTGCTCCTTGGAACCGGACATGACCATCTCGTGGTACGCATTGGAGAGTTACCAGAGCGGTCCGAACGAATATGCCCAGAACGCTACGTCCAATGCAGGCCGATTGCGCGTGAGCGGTTCCACCCCCAACATCGGTCATGGTCCATTGGAAGTACGGACGGTTGATGTAAATGGGCTGCGTCGTTTCGTGTGCGGAACAGATACGTTCACGGTATCCGGGCAGACGAATTTCAGTTGTCCCAATGGCGAGAACCCCAAGCAGATCATCTTTCAACAGATCTATCGGAAGAATGGGAATTCCATGAGCCTCAACGAGCGCATGGCAGGAAGCATGACGTACCATTCGTCGCATGGTCATTATCATGTGAACGACTGGGTGAGGATGAGCCTCAGGTTGGAGGACATCAATGAACCCGACCCAAGGAATTGGCCGATCCTGGCCACGGGAGCGAAGATCGGTTTCTGCCTCATGGATTATGGTTCATGTACCTATTACAACGGTCACTGCCGTGACACTCAGGAGTACGGTCAGGGTACTACCATGACGACCCCGATGTTCCCGAACAATGGCATGTATGGGGGCTACGGTTGTGGTACGAACGTTCAGGGTATATCGGTGGGCCGCACGGATATCTATAGCGAAGGCTTGGACATGATGTGGGTGAACCTGATGCCGGGCTTGTGCAACGGGAATTATTGGATCGTGGCGGAGGTGGATCCCACGAACGTTTTTCAGGAGGAGGATGATGACAACAACTGGACGGCCATCCCCTTCAATATCACACAGCAACGACCCGCGAACGATGGAGGGACCGCCAATATCTCCGCCCCCAATGGACTTCGGGGTGTTCTCGGTGGTACGGTCGAATTGATCGCCACGCCGGGCACGGCGTACCTCTGGAGCAATGGGGCGACCACACGGAGCATCGAGGTAAGTACGGCGGACAATTACTCCGTTCAGGTCACGGCACCCTGTGGGAACCTGGTCTCTGGAACGGTGGCGGTCACCTTTGATGCTCCCTTGGACCCACCGGTCGGTTACGGGGCCAGTGCGGTCGGTCCTGCGTCCGTGGAGCTATCCGCCACGGGTAGCGGTGGATCGATAGTCTGGTATGACGCTCCGGGTGAGGGGAACGAAGTGGGTACCGGTGGGCAGTTCAATACTCCGGTGCTGACCGAACCAACGCCGTATTACGCTGCGGTACGTTCCGTGGTACCGGGCCTTTCGGCTTCGGGTGCCAAGACGGACCGTTCCACTGGAGCCCAGAACTCATCCAGCCTTCGACAGTGGACGATCTTCGATGCTTATGAGCCGTTCATTCTGGAGTCCGTCAAGGTATATGCCACCGGTAACGGAGATCGGCATTTCGCGCTCGTGGACAACGTCGGTAATTTGATCGAGGAGCGCTATGTGTTCGTCGCGGACGGGACCCAGACCATTGACCTCGACTTCCACGTGCCGGCGGGTGTGAACCA
>JAHEFL010000224.1 GCA_024640205.1 Flavobacteriales bacterium
CAATGTTGCGTTGAAGGGTTCATGTTCCAGCCCCTGTTCCCATTGCATGATCGCTTCGGGGAATCGTCTTTGCGTGGCGAGCACGGCTCCCAGATTCCTATGCGCATCCACGAGCTTGCTGTCATAGTGTATTGCTTCGCGGAACAGGACTTCGGCTTCCTGATACTCCTTCTGATGGAATCGAATGACGCCGAGATTGGAGTATGCTTCCCCGTAGCTCTTACGCTGTTCAATTGCTTTGCGCAGATCAGGTTCTGCAAGTTCGTATCGACCCAGACGCAACCAGGCTTGACCACGGGCATGGTAGGCATCCGGATCATGTTCCGGATAGAGTTGGATCGCCTTGGTGTATGACGCGATAGCGGCCATAACCCAACTGGTGTCTTTCACCATACCGGTTTCTTCCACCATTCCTTTTTTAATCACTTCGATACCGTTGTGGAAGTTCAATTTGGCGCTGTTGGGCGCATGAGGCAGATCTGCAGCGTAGAGGGTGCCGCTATTGTACCAATCCTTATTGCGCGTTACGGTTCTTACGGCGAACAGAACCAGGGCCAAACCGAATACCGACCAGAATACGGTCACGTGCTTGCCTCGCCACAGGGATCGTGTATCGGTCATGCCGGTCAGGTGTGCCAAGCAGAGCACCAATGCCATTGTGGATCCGAGCGAAGGGAGGTACAGCAGGCGTTCGCCATACGAAGTTCCAATTATGATGAAGAGATTGCTGAACAGCGAAAAGGTGCACAGGAAGAATAGGACGGCGTAGCTGATCGCGCGCTTTCTGCGTAAGCCGGCGAGTCCCACCGATCCAAGACCGAGCATGGCAGCGAACCCGGCAACCGCGCGCGGGTCGGTGAAACCAACAGGTGTTACTTGCGGATACCCCATCTCACTGACCAACGGATGAGGGAACAGCAGCGCCTTGAGATAATAACCGCACATCATGAACGCCGTGGCGATCCTTTCCAACGCATCATCCGTTGCCATGTACACGGTGTCCAGTGCCGAATAGATCTCTGGTCCCGACTGAGCGGCCAGGATGGCATGTCTGATCATGAGATAGAGGGCCGCTGGCAGGATCATCAACATACCGATCTTCAGGATCGTTTTGAAGTCCTCATCCCGGAAGAACCATATGGTGATGGGGAATACTGCGATCAGCGTGATGGCGCTTTCCTTGGAGAACAAGGCCAACGCATATAGGAACACGAATGAAACAAGCCAGCCTTTGTGTGTTCCGTCCAAGTACCGCCAAACACTGTAAAGCGCCGATATTCCGAATAGAAAGGAGAGGATCTCATCGCGGCTCTTGGTATTCGCAACGACCTCTGTATGGATCGGGTGTGCCATGAACAGAAGAACGGTCGCTGCCACCAGAGCCAGGGGTTGGCGGATAAGAACGCGTCTTAGCGTGATCCATAGCAACCATCCTGTGAGTCCGTATAGTAGAATATTGATCACTCGACCCAACCGCGGGTCATCCGGGGCGATCTGCCATTCGGCCGCGAACATGATCAGCGGGATCGGTCTGTACAGGGAGCCCGGACTGTTCCATGCACCATGCCTGTATTCTGTAGTAAGGATCAGCCCCACGCTTTCGGCGGTAAGGCCCTGTTTCACGATCCAGTTTCCTTTGATCGAGGAGAAGTCGTCCAAGGTGTATTGATGTCCCACCGTATTCAAATAGAGCAATACACCCAACGCCGCTGCGACGAACCCGATGAGCCGACCGCGCGAATGGAGGTCCTCATTGCTGATCACTAACGGCCTGCTTCCGGCAGGTTCAGGTCGATGTTTTTGTCCGCGCTTGGGCATAGCGATGAACCGGGTGGTTGCTCTTAGGGTTCCCTAATATGCACAATGATGCCTGCGAACACAATGCTTCTCTGAACCAAAGTCCTTCAGGAACTACCTTTGCTGCCGAATAATCCAGTGCCTTTTTTATGAGCCAGATCTTCGACCTCGACATGATCAAGGCGGTGTACGACCGCTATCCATCACGCGTAGCTGCCGCACGCAAGATCCTGGGTCGGCCACTGACGCTTACCGAGAAGATCTTGTACACCCATTTGTGGGAGGGCGAGGCGACGACCGTGTTCGAACGGGGAACCAGCTATGTGGATTTCGCGCCGGACCGTGTGGCCATGCAGGATGCGACGGCACAAATGGCCTTGTTGCAGTTCAGCACCACGGGTCGCAAGCAGGTGGCCGTACCCAGCACCGTGCATTGCGATCACCTCATTCAGGCTCGGGTGGGGGCCAAGGCGGACCTACAAGAAGCCCTGTTGAAGAGCAACGAGGTGTTCAACTTCCTGGAGAGCATCAGCAACAAGTACGGGATCGGCTTCTGGAAACCCGGCGCCGGTATCATCCACCAGGTGGTGCTGGAGCAATACGCCTTCCCCGGAGGGATGATGATCGGTACCGACAGCCACACCGTCAATGCAGGTGGGCTCGGTATGGTGGCGATCGGTGTTGGCGGCGCCGATGCGTGCGATGTCATGAGCGGCCTCGCCTGGGAGTTGAAATTCCCGAAGTTGATCGGCGTGAAACTTACAGGCAAGCTCAGCGGTTGGGCCAGTCCCAAGGATGTCATTCTCAAGGTGGCTGGTATCCTCACTGTAAAAGGTGGTACAGGAGCCATCGTGGAATACTTCGGACCCGGAGCGGAGAGCATGAGCTGCACCGGTAAGGGTACGATCGCGAACATGGGTGCGGAGATCGGCGCCACCACGAGCACGTTCAGTTACGATGAGAGCATGCGTCGTTACCTGAAAGGCACTGGGCGAACCGAGGTGGCGGCCATGGCGGATAAGATCGCGGAGCACCTGCAGGGAGATCCCGAGGTATATGCCGACCCTGCGAAGTACTTCGACCAGGTGATCGAGATCGATCTAAGCGAATTGGAGCCCCATGTGAACGGCCCGTTCACCCCTGACCTTGCCCATCCGCTAAGCGAGTTCGCGGATGCCGTGAAGAAGAACGGTTGGCCGGCGAAGCTGGAGGTGGGTTTGATCGGCAGTTGTACGAACAGCAGCTATGAGGACCTGACCCGGGCCTCTTCCGTTGCGCAGCAGGCCATCGACAAGAAGTTGAAGGCGAAGAGCGAGTTCACCATCACCCCGGGAAGTGAGCAGGTGCGGTACACCGCGGAACGCGATGGCCTCCTCGGTAAGTTCGATGCGATCGGCGGCGTGGTGCTGGCGAATGCCTGTGGACCGTGCATCGGTCAATGGGCGCGGCATACCGATGATCCGGATCGCAAGAATTCGATCATCACCAGCTTCAACCGAAACTTCGCGAAGCGCAATGACGGCAACCCGAACACGCACAGCTTCGTGGCTTCCCCCGAGATCGTGACGGCGCTGGCCATCGCTGGCGATCTCACCTTCAATCCGATGACCGATGAACTCCTGAACGAGGAGGGGAAGAAAGTGAAGCTGGACGAGCCGAAAGGTGTGGAGCTTCCGCCGAAGGGCTTCGACGTGAAGGATGCAGGGTATAAGGCGCCTGCCGAAGATGGAAGCCAGGTGGAGGTGGTGGTGAAACCCGATAGTGAGCGTCTTCAGCTATTGGAACCGTTCCCTGCCTGGGAGGGTAAGAACATCACTGATGCCGTGCTGCTGATCAAGGCGCAGGGCAAATGCACCACGGACCATATCAGCATGGCAGGTCCCTGGCTGCGCTACCGTGGCCACCTGGACAACATCAGCAACAATACCCTGACCGGTGCCATCAATGCTTTCAATGGTGAGGCGGATAAGGTGAAGAACCAACTGACCGGTGCGTATGGCAGCGTGCCGGATACACAGAGGGCGTACAAGGCTGCCGGAGTCCCCAGCATCGTCGTGGGCGACCATAACTATGGCGAAGGCTCGAGCAGGGAACATGCTGCCATGCAACCTCGCCATCTGGGTGTTCGGGCCGTGTTGGTGAAGAGTTTCGCACGGATCCATGAAACCAACCTGAAGAAGCAGGGAATGCTTGCCCTCACTTTCGCCAATGAATCCGATTATGACAAGATCCAAGAGGATGACAGGATCAGCTTCACGGACTTGACGGAATTCGCTTCCGGTCGTCCGGTGACCATCGCGTTCAGGCACGCCGACGGTTCGGAGGACATCATTCTGGCACATCACAGCTACAATGCCCAGCAGATCGCTTGGTTCAAGGCGGGAAGTGCCTTGAATATCATCCGGGCGGAGCAAGCGGGCTGATGCGTTAGGATCTCCATGGAGTCTTATCATGGCTTGATCCCTATGCCTTTCGGATCAGGTCGAGAATGACCTGGGTCGTTTACGGCTTAACC
>JAHEFL010000225.1 GCA_024640205.1 Flavobacteriales bacterium
TGTATCCAAGGTGTGTCCGTAGTGACCGAACCTGTTCATTGTTCGTGCGCTTCAGGACGAACTTCTGTTCGGAGTTCACGACGGCTCACCGATATGATCACCTTATTCCATCGTATAGTGATTGGATGATCCCGCAAAAGGAACATGCTACTAGCTAGGCGCCTCGCTTTTGGCCCGGATATGAGTGGAACGAAAAAAGCCGCTGCGGTTCCGCAGCGGCTTTTCCCGATACGAATCAACTACGATCAGCGAACTACCATCTTCTTGGTCAGCGGCTGTCCGTTGTTGCGGAGGGTCACATAGTACTGTCCAGCAGCCCATCCTTCGGTGCTGAAGGTGTGGGTGTAGCGACCTGCGGCCTGGTTGCCGAAGGCTTGCTCATGCACGATCTGACCTTTGGTGTCGAGCACCATCAGGGCCATCAGGCCGGACTCGACCACATCGTAAGCCAGATCAACGGAACCGTTGGAGATGTTCCCGTTCAGGAAGCTCATGCGCATGTTGTTCATGCTTCCGATCTCGTCAATACCGATGGTGCTGTTGTCGATCACCACCATGATCCATGCGTCCACGTCGAAGGTGCCGCCACCCCAGCCAGCAGCTGGAAGGGTGTACCAGTCGTCATCTGACCATTTCTCCCAGCACTGCTCACCGATCTCCACGATACCGTCAGTGGAGCTCACCAGCGCGATGGAGTCACCAGCGCCCATGCTGGAGATGTCAATACCTGCGGCGAACTCGATACCGGTCCACAATGGAGCATCCAAGGGAACGGCGGTCAGGGTCAGCATGCTGCCGGTATCGGCATCAGCCACGTTCACGGCGATATCAGCCAGAACGGTACCTGGGGCATACTGGTAGTTGGGGTCGGACAGGGTCACGCCGGGTCCGTCCATCGCATAGATGCGGCACTGGAAGGTGCTGCCGGATACGTTGCTCTTCTCACCGAACCAGAACAGCATCTCCTCGATGATGGTCGGTGCGTCCAGCAGGAAGGACTGTGCCTTGGCCTTGTCACCATAAACGTTGTTGCCGAGGATGTAACCTCCGGCATCTGTCACGCCATAAACGGCGAGTTCCGTGAATTCATCATCGAATACAGCGGAGTAGATCGTGTCCGTGGCACGAAGACCATCGGCGTTCACGGGCTCCATCATGCGGGCGTTACCAACGGAACGCTGGCCGAAAGAGACCGAAGCAGCACCGATCAATACGCAAGCGAGTAGCGTCTTTTTCATGTGATTTTGTTTAGGGTGAATAGATGTAGTAAGGGATGCGAAGATAAGGATCGAACCGATCATCCCGGAATGAACTACGCGTCAATACCGGTGTAGTTCGGGACCATTCTTGGAATTATGGAGTTCGGGCCATCCGATCCAATTGAGGCCCCATACCGAACATCTAGGATCCGACGAAGAAAAGGGCCTATTCGTCGACAGAAATGGTGCGATGGCCGGAGATCATTTGTATTACGATCGCAAACACCACCACGATAGCTGGCGCGATGAGGTTATACCACAGGAAGGCGATCTCGATGTCCGAGAAATGAACGAACAGGATGAAGGCCTGCGCGATCAGTGCCGCGAGGAACACCGCCGTACCCAGCACCCACTTCACGAAAAAGGCCACCAGGAAGATCCCAAGGATCGTCCCGTAGAACAGCGACCCCAGGATGTTCACCGCTTGGATCAGGTTCTCGAAGAGCGAGAAGATCGCCGCGAACAGCAGGGCCATCAGACCAAAGATCACGGTAGCCCATTTGGTGGCGATCACTTGCTGACCATCCGTGCGATCCTTGCGCACCACATCCACAATGCTCGTTGTGGCCAAAGCACTTAGTTCCGCACTGGTGCTGCTCATACCCGCACTGAAGATCATCGCCAGCAGGAGCCCTACGATGCCGATCGGCAGGTGGTCCATCACGTAGCTGATGAAGATGTAGTCCTTGTCGTTCGGTTCACGATCGGGGAATTCATTGCGGAGCAAGGCCGTAGTCTCTTCGCGGAGTACTTGGTCCTGTTCCAAGGCGGCGTTCAGCGCGCTCTGGGCAGTGGTCATTGCGGTTGCATCACCAATGCGTTCGGCCTCCACCCAGGCGATGGAACGTTCCTTCACGACGCGTTGGTTTTCCGCCTGCATCGCCTTCAGGTCAGCTATCTCAGGACCCACCGGCGATGATTCCATGGCTTGCACATTGGCCGCGTTCCAGTGCACCGGACTGGCGTTGAAGAGGTAGAACACGAACACCAGCACACCGGTGAGCAGAATGAAGAACTGCATCGGGATCTTCAATGCTGCGTTCATCCACAGCCCTTGCCGTGCCTGCTTCACATCCTTTCCGCCGAGGTAGCGCTGCACCTGGCTCTGGTCCGTGCCGAAGTAGGAAAGCTGGAGAAAGAAACCACCGATCAGCCCGCTCCATAGCGTGTACTTCGTGGTCGGGTCCCAGGAGGTATCCACGATGTTCATCTTGTCCAACGAGGCGGCCAGCGCGATGCTTTCCGAGAAGGATATATCGCCACTGAGATAGTACACCGTGAAACCGAAGGCGGCGAAGATCCCGAGGAACATCACGGCCATCTGTTGTTTGTGCGTAACACCCACGGCCTTTGCACCGCCCGACGTGGTGTAAAGGATCACAAGCGCGCCGATGAACACACAGGTCCATGAGAGCGGCCAGTGCAGCACTTTGCTGAGGATGATGCTCGGCGCATAGATCGTGATCCCTGCGGCCAGGCTGCGTTGTAACAGGAAGAGCCCGGCAGTAAGCAAGCGCGTGCGACCATCGAAACGTTTGCCGATGAACTCATACGCCGTGTACACCTTCCACTTGTAGTAGAGCGGGATGAACACAAAGCCGATCACAAGCATCGCCAACGGTAGTCCGAAGTAGAACTGCACGAAGCCCATGCCGTCCAGAAAGCCCTGCCCGGGAGTACTGAGGAAGGTGATCGCGCTGGCCTGTGTGGCCATTACGCTCAAGCCGACCGCCCACCACTTGTTATCACTTCCGCCGCGCAGGAAGCTGTCGCTCGTGTTCGAAGCACGTGTTTTCCAAACGCCGTAACCGACGATGAAGCCGAGGGTGCCGAAGAGGATGAGCCAGTCTAGCCAGTGCAAACCGTCAGGAATGAAAAATGATGAATGAAAAATGTAGAATGGTCAATACCACTGTGAGTGGGATCACTTCTTGAGGGAGTTGTTCTTCTGTGCTGTCTTGATGCTGGCATTGAAGATCGCGATCAATTCACTGCATTCCTTCATCAGCCATTCGTGTTCTGGCTTCTTCGGGTCCATGAGTCCGGACAAGGATTGGATCCGCATGTTGTTCTTTGACTCTCTGAGCTCTTTCAGTGCGATGCTCATTTTGTGAACGAAGTCCTTGGGCGATTCAGATCCCTGTACCTCGCCATAATGCGAGGCCGGAGCCGTTCCACTTCGCAACAGTTGACCTCCGAGGTGTTTGCTTGCCAATGTTGATGGAAGTCCATCCGTGAATCTCACGATCGCAGCTCCGAACGCCACACATTGATCTTCAATGTCATACTTCCGCTCCATGAGATCGCCTATTCAGACTTCTGCATTTTTCATTCATCATTTTTCATTCCCTTTTCGGCTCTGCGAGAAATAAGGTTCGCCCAAAGCCGATACGCGCCTGTCACGCCCGCCGGTAATTCCCGGAAGAAGCTTATGCCCGTGTACACATACCGTCCTTTGCCGTATTCGCAGGTGATCAAGGCGCCATCGAGCGGTTCTTCACCGGGGTCGTTCCAAGCGATCAACGCGGTGTATTTCGGATCGCGCTCACCGACGAAGTAGAGGCCCCGTTCCTGCACCCAGCCATCGAAATCGGCAAGTGTGATCTTGTTCGGGGAGTTCAGCAGCGGATGCTTCGGATCCAAGAATGTTGGGGTGAGTTCGAAGGGGTAGGGACCGATCTTGTTCGCTTCCACCATCATGTCGCGGCTCAGCGTGTTGTACTGGGCCACCACGGTGCCGCCGTTCTCTACGTACTTCATTAGCACCGGATTGAATTGCGCCATCGCCTTCTCGGTGTTGTAGGCACGTATGCCGACCACGATCGCGTCGTACTTCGCAATGCTTTCCAAGGTGGCGGTGGAAGGATCGATCATATCCACGGCAACGCCGAGCCGTTCGATCGCCTGCGGCACATCATCGCCAGCGCCTTTGATGTAGCCCACACGTTTCGCGTTCACGGTCACATCCAGTGGGATCAACTTCACCTCGGCGGGCGTGTAGTACACCTGCGGCATGATGTGCGGGTAGTCGATCTCGTGCAAGGTGCGA
>JAHEFL010000226.1 GCA_024640205.1 Flavobacteriales bacterium
GCCAGCAAGGCCATGCCCTTTGAGCGTGTGCTCTTCGGCATCGGCATCCGCCATGTGGGGGAAACGGTGGCCCGGAAGATCGCACGGTCCGTGCACAGCATGGAACGCCTGCTCGTCATGGACAGAGCCGCTCTTGAAGCCATTGATGAGGTGGGGCCGGTGATCGCGGAGAGCATCACGGACTTCCTTGCCGTGCCCGGGAACAGGGAGATCATGGACCGTCTTCAGCGACACGGTCTGCGCATGGAGATAGGGCCCGACGAACGGCCCGCTGTTGGAGATAAGCTGAAAGGCCTGACCTTCGTGGTGTCCGGTGTGTTCCAGGAGTTCAGCCGGGATGGTATCAAAGAAGCGATCGAACGCAATGGAGGCAAGGTGTCCGGTTCCATTTCAAGCAAGACCAGTTATGTATTGGCCGGGGCGGATATGGGGCCTGCCAAGCGGACCAAGGCAGAGAAACTTGGTGTCGCCGTGATCGGTGAGGATGAATTCAAGGGGATGATCGAAGGATGAAATTATTCGACCGGATAAAGGAATGGATGGGTATCCGTCGCCTGCTGCGCGAATTGCCGGCAGAGCGGAAACCCATACCGCGCAACCTGGGGCTGGCCCGCAAGGTGGCCATCGTTTACGTGGTGGAGGATGAAGCTGCCCACGACCATGTAAAGCACTATGTGAAGCGGATCAAGGACGAGTTGGGGATCAGCAACATCAAGGCCCTCGGATTCTCTGACGAGAAGACCATGCCCCACTACCTCCACGCCAAGCTCAATTTCGATTCCATCTGCCAGAAAGACCTCAACTGGTACCGCATTCCACAAGGCAATACGGTCCAGAATTTCATGGCGGAGGAGTACGAGATCATCATCGATCTGAGCTTGGAGGACCGCCTCCCGATCCAATACATCATGGCGAAAAGCCGTGCCCGCTTCAAGGTCGGTCGCTTGAGCGATAGCAACAAACGGATCCTGGATATGCTCATCGACATGGCCGGTTCCCAGAGCCTTCCCCAGTTGATACAGCAGATCCATCATTACCTCATGATGGTCAATGCAAAGCCGGAACCGTCACTGAATTGAACCGATATAGCTCCATCGCAGACAATGGATGATCGTTTCCGCGGCCTTGGTGTCGCCCTCGTCACCCCTTTCCGTTCCAATGGCCTCATTGATTACGCCGGCCTGGAAAGGCTCATCGAACACCAGGTGACCGCAGGGGTCGACTATGTGGTAAGCATGGGTACCACGGGCGAGAGCGTAACCCTGACCAAAGAGGAGAAACACGAACTGCTCGCGCAAACGATCGCGTTCGTCCACAACCGGGTTCCTGTCGTACTGGGGGTGGGAGGCAACAACACGGCAGAGGTCATCGAGGTCCTGAATTCCTTCGAGATGGATGGGGTGGATGCCATCCTGAGCGTGAGCCCCTACTACAATAAACCGACGCAGGAAGGGATCTACCGGCACTACAAGGCCGTGGCACAAGCCAGCCTGCGGCCCATCATCCTGTACAATGTACCCGGGCGGACCGGGAGCAACATGAGTGCGGAGACCACGCTGCGGTTGGCGAAGGATCTGAAGAATATCATCGCGATCAAGGAGGCCAGCGGGAACCTGGACCAGATCGGGAAGATCCTGAAACACCGCCCCAAGGACTTCATGGTGATCTCCGGCGATGACGCGTTGACTTTGCCGATACTGGCTCTGGGTGGCGAAGGGGTGATCAGCGTGGTGGGTAATGCGCTCACCAGTGAGTTCGGTCGCATGGTCCATGCCGCATTGAAAGGGGATATGGATACCGCTCGGAAGGAGCACTTACGGCTCATCGAGGTGATCGACCTGCTCTTTGCGGAAGGAAATCCCGGAGGGATCAAGTACGTGCTGAAGACCCTGGGGATCTGCGAGGACACCATGCGATTACCATTGGTGAACATCAGCGAAGGAACCGCGACCAGGCTGTACCACGCACTGGCCGATGCGGAGGTGGTGAAACTTTGAGACCGCAGGGATGGATTTCCTGGCATTGGATTTCGAGACCGCCACCCCGCAGGCTGACAGTCCCTGCGAGTTGGGCATCGCCGTAGTGCGTGGAGGAGTGGTGCGCGAGGTCCGCAACTGGTTGATCAAACCGAAGGCTTGGCCATTCTTCTCGCCATTCAATGTCGGGGTTCATGGAATACGCCCTGAGGACGTGGCCGACGCACCTGCATGGGATCAGGTCTGGGAGGAGGTGTGCGGGATCCTGGAGGGTTCGATCGTGGTGGCCCACAATGCCGCATTCGATATGTCCGTGCTCAGGGCCACTCTGGCCACGCACCGTTTACCGCATCCCACGTTCCGTTACTTCTGTAGCGTGAGCATGGCACGCCGTATTTGGCCGGGCATGCGTTCCTATGGACTCGGACCCATGTGTGCGCTGCACGGCATCCCACTGAAGCACCATCGCGCGGGGAACGATGCGGAGGCAACGGCTGAACTGGTCTTGCGTGCCGTGGGGTCGGCAACGGAAGAGGGAGTCGAGAAATTCCTGAACGGAAGACGTGTGAAGCTGGGCGGATTCTATCCCGGGGGGCATCGCACGCCGGGAGGGAAGGTGGTGTCCGTGGGTTCCTGATCGGCACCAAGTACCCGGGGTCAGCCTTTCATGCGTTCGCTTGCCTCCATGGCCCATTCCAATTCCTCCATGAAGGCCGTGGCCCGGCGCTCCCAAGCTATCGGGTCGTTCGCGGTGCCATCCTCCTGGAATTGGTCCTGCACCATCGGCACCTGTAACGGTCCTCCCACCACCCATGCCCGGATCTTCCAGAGGACGAAGGAAAGCGATACGATCACCTGCGTTCCACCGAACGAACCGCTGGATACCGAGCACAATCCCACCGGCTTGCGCTTCCAGTCCTGTGTGATCACGTCGATCACGTTCTTCAGGCTAGCAGGAAAACTGCCATTGTATTCCGGCGTTACGATGATCACACCCTGTGCTTTTCGGATCCGTTCCGTAAAGCTCACCAAGGCTGGCACGGGGTCTTTCATGTAGCGCAGTCGCTCATGGAACAGAGGCAGGTCCAGTGCTTCCAGATCGATCAGGTCCACGGTATGGGCCCCCGAGGAGGCGATTTGGCGCTCCAGGAAAAGCGCGGGTCGATGGCTCATCCGGCTTTCACGGATGCTGCTGCTGAGTATTGCGATGTGGGACATGATGGCGGGGCTTTCCTTCGATCAAATGGCCGGGAACTCGGATTGGTCCTGTTCCTTACTTGCGTTCTGCGCAGGATACGCAATGAACACTGTTGGGGATAAGGAGCAGCCGCTGCATAGGTATGGCCTTGCCGCATTTGGAGCAAAGTCCGAACTCCGGTTCATCCTGTTTTGATCGCATGCGTTCCAGTTCATCGAGCTTCTGTTCGGCATTGCGCAGCGCCGCATCCGTGATGGCTTGGTTGTTTATCGCATCCATCCGCGATACACGGCCAATGGCATCGTCCGGTTCCACTGGCCCTGTCATTTCCTTCAGGTCCGCGATCGTTGTACGAACCTTCAGGATCTCACTTTCAAGTGCAGCGATCAGGGCCTCCTTGTCCATGCGCGAATGTAACCACGGCACAAAGGGAGCACGGATAGGGTGCAAGTACGACCTTCGCCTTAGCATGTCCGCCAAGCCACCATTACGTTTCGACCGCAATGAGTTCGCTGGAGCCTTTGGGGACATCGGTACGGATCTGCCACTGATCGTGGCCATGATCCTGGCGGCCGGCTTGCACACACCCAGTGTGCTCATCGTTTTCGGCGCATTGCAAGTGGCCAGCGGGCTGGTATACCGCATGCCGATGCCCGTGCAACCACTAAAGGCCATGGCCACCTTGGTGATCGCCCAGAAGATCGCTGGCCCCATCGTGTTGGGGGCGGGGCTGGCCATCGGCATCGTCATGCTCCTGCTCTCTCTTACCGGGCTCCTGGACCGGCTCACGCGCTTCATTCCAAAAGCAGTCATCCGTGGCCTCCAACTTGGGCTGGGCCTCACGCTGTGCATGCTGGCGATCACGAAGTACATCGGCACCTTGGGACCCGCAGGGTATGGCATTGCCGCCGTAGCCTTTCTCCTGGTGCTGCTTCTCATCGATCGGAAGCGTTGGCCCGCTTCCCTGGTGCTGATCGGGTGCGGTGTGTTCTATGCCATATTGCTCCACGGTAAGCAGGTGCTTTCATTGGACATCTTCAGCTTTGATTTGCCACGCCTCTTTGTTCCATCATTGGAGGATGTGACCAAAGGCTTCGTCCTGCTCGCCCTGCCTCAGATCCCATTGTCGCTGG
>JAHEFL010000227.1 GCA_024640205.1 Flavobacteriales bacterium
CTTCGTTCGGATCAATGGCCTGGACAGTTACACGATGCAATTCCACGTTGTCCATCCAGTAGCCGAACTGCGAATAGTGGTTCACGAACTGCATCATTCCCTGATCGCTCATATCCGCTTGGAAATGGAACTCAAAGTCACGCCGTGTTCCATCGTAGGGTACGTCACGCTGATGGATCACCTCTCCACCGGAAAGCTGTGAATTCCCCTTCACGCCTGCCCCGACCACCCCATGGGTATTGGATTGAACACTGAATCGCATCCTGTACCATTGTCCGTTCTGTATGGAGAATAGATCCGAGGAGCGCACAAACAATTCAGGATACTGGCTCCCGTTCGGGAGATAGGTCTTCAATGCGCCATTATCCAGATAGGTCAGATCGTGGGTCACGCTACCGTTGTTCGGCCAATACCACCATCCGTTCACGTTCTGGTTGAAGACGCCGTTTGTGACCAGGTTCCCCGTGAGTTCGCTCTGGGTCGCATAAGCGTCCAGTCGGAGCGGGCTCCTTGTACTACCCACATCCTTGGCCAACTGATACTGCCAACGTTCCAGGGAATACCTCCTCCTTTCACCACCCTGCGCGAACAGTACCTCGATGCTCAGTTCATTCCAAGGGTTGAAGTAGCGATTGTTATTGAATGACCCGAAGTCCACGGCTGTGGTCGAGTAGTTATTGAATTGTCTCATACACAGCTGCTCCGCGTTCATGCAGTACATGATGTTACCGGAGTACTGCGTATTGAACACGGGAACGAAATAGGGAGGCGTGGCTCCCGGGCCGTTATTGTTGGAATAGTCAGCGATGGACAACTGGATCCCGTTGTCGAACAGCACATTGTTCTGGATGATGTTGCCGGAGCTCACCATCGTATGATCCACGAAGATCCCACTGGTAACATTCCGAGCGCAGGTGTTCCGCTGCACCACCGTATTCCGAATGGACACGTTCCCGAAGAAAACCCCATGCACCAATCTGGTCACATTGGAGGTGCTTGCCACCGTGAACGCTGAACTTTCCAAGTCGCCCTCCAGGTCCTTGACAATGTTGTCCTGGATCAGCATGCCATCAGCCGTATCGAAATGGATCCCTCCACCATCGTTCAGGATATCAACCGCATTGATGACCACGTTGCGCTCAACCACCGCGTTGTTCTTAATGAATATCCCCG
Source organism: Flavobacteriales bacterium (assembly GCA_024640205.1). Lineage (GTDB taxonomy): Bacteria > Bacteroidota > Bacteroidia > Flavobacteriales_F > PHOS-HE28 > PHOS-HE28. Next base: position 1,174 of record JAHEFL010000227.1, read on the forward strand.
AGTAACCGATGTTCTCCAGACGGTTGTTACGGATCGCATTCCCGAATCCAGAACAAAGCACACCGAAATACCCCCACGCCGACTCCCCTTTACCCGGGTTCAAGGCGATATCCGTCAACTGATTTCCGACGATCTCATTGTTATCCCCGTATGCAAATACACCGGTTCCATTGGTCCGTATTAAGGTATTTCCTTGGTAAACGCCGTTATTCCCCGTGGCCCGGATCCCGATATTCAGATCACGGAACGTGCAGGCGTTCACCGAAACGTGGTTGGCCCCATCCACCCATATTCCAGCCTCCTTCTGGTGTTGGAATACGATGTTCGAGACCGATACGTATTGCTTGTTGTAATTGACGGTGATGCCCCGATCCTTGACAGAAGCCTCCACAGTAAGGGAGTTCGGGTTGGCATTGCCGGGCGCCCAGAGATACAACTGGCCACTGGCACCATCGTAGAACCACTCGCCCGGTGCATCGAGCATGCTCAATTTGTTCTGAAGGAAGTAGCCCCAGTCGCTGTTGCCCAGGCTGAAGGTGAGGGCGGAAAATGAGAGTGCGCTATTACTGAAATCGGAAACCGTTCGGACCTCGTAGCACCAGTTCGAAGTCCGCATGACCGCAGTGGCGCCGTTCCAATACCCGTTCGACTGGGTAAGCGCAGCATCGTACAACCAGGTCGAGCTGCCTTGGTCATTGCGAAGCCAGCCCGAATTGGGGAACCGCGCAGTGGTCTGCTGGGCACCTCCTACAAAGACGTTCGTCACCGCACCCGATACAGGGGTCCTCCAGATGTTCCCGGAATATTGGGTCCACCCCGTGGCTGGAACACTTCCGCTAACGATGGGGTCCGCTCCGGTCCCATATGCACCCACGATGATCGGGTTGCTCGCCGTGCCTGAATTCGGAATGAAGAACTGCCCACGGTAAGTACTACCCCGTTCAAAGAGGATCTGGTCCCCGGCCTGAACGGACCAAATGCTCTGTACCAGACGATCGATCGTACGCCACGGTGTGGAGGACGACGTACCGTTGTTCGCATCATTGCCCGATGCCGATATGTAATAGGTGGTGGCCCATCCTGTACAGGACAGACCAAGGGCCATCGTAAGCAATAGATTTCGCAGGTTCATTGGCGTTCCTTGCTGGTTCGCAACGGCCACGAAATTGCCATCCAGACACCCTCTGAAAGTCAGAGTTGTTCACAGATCATCAACAATTCGACCGGTCTGCAACATGGGCCGATGGAAGGTCCATCGCACTCCACGATCCGGGCTGGTCGGTACAATTTGACCGCGTTACGAGGACGATCCCCGGTGTGATCATCCCGGATCGCGGCCTCCGTACCAGTCGATCTTGCGCGAAAGAGCCATCACGATCGTCAACACGGCGAACAATCCGATGCTTCCGAGGAGCAGTGCATAGTCCTCTTGATGGATGATGGTGAATACAAAGCCATAGACCAACACCAGCACAAAGGCCAACAAGCGTGTCGCCTTGGGCATTTTGAATACGCTCGCCGCATAGAACACCACCAGACCGATCACGGCTGTGGCAGCGATCCCGTATGCTGCACCGAAGCCGACATGTTCGCCAAGAGCGATCAGCAGGGTGTAGAAAATGCAAAGCGCCAACCCGACGAGCAAGTATTGGATCGGATGGATACGAAGCTTCTGGAGCACCTCCACGAAGAAGAAGACCAGGAACACCAAGGCGATCAACATGAACCCATACTTCGCCGCCCGATCGCTCTTCCGGTATTCATCCACCGGCAACACCAGGTCCACTCCGAAGGCGCTCTCTTCCAGTTGGTGCGCACGACTTCCAACGAATTCCTGCGGATAGGCCCTGTTCAGGTGCAGCACCGACCATTCAGCGGAGGAACCGTCCGCATGGATATCGGACGAATCAGGTAGGAAGGCTCCCTTGAAACTGGGGTCCGGCCAGGAGGACTTCATTCCAGCCGTAGTGACCCTTCCTACGGGAACCATGCGCAAATGCGAACTCCCGTTCAGCTGGAGTTCCATTTCAAAGGGGATCTCCTTCTCCTCCCATAGGCTGTCCAATTTCAAGGCAGCGCTCATACCGGTCCCCATCACATCATCCACGGGAGCACCTGGTTCGAACGCCAATTGGTGTTGTCCTGTGGTCATGTAAAGCTGGCCCCTCACGCTGCGCAGGTCGCTCACTCCCATGGTAACTACGGCCTCCTGCCAGCGAAGGCGATCATTCAATTGAAGCTCATTGTCCTTGATGGCATTGAAATTCCCTTTCAGCTTGATCTTGCTGCGATACACCACCACATCGTAGATCCCGCGATGCCGTCGCTCGGGCTCCAACTCCGTGCTGATATCCAATTTCTCCGGAAGGAAATGGGCGTAGTGCTTCACCGTCTTCATCTCGTATCCTCCGCTTCCATCGTTCGCATTGACCCGCACCACGACCTCATAAGGCACGCTGATCACAGGTCCGACCACCGTTTGCGGACCACCCCAAGTGGAACTGACCTCCATTTGCGCTTCCTCCTTGCGGTCCTCTCGCTCCCGGATCAAGCCCTGGACCATGGACAAGGGGATCAACAACAGCAGCGCAAGAACCGCGATGACCGCCACGCGGAAGGTCATGGAATTGCGGATCCAGGAACCAGAGGACGGCTCCGGGGCCGGGTCTGGAATGTCGGGGTTCGGGGTCTGTTCGGTCATGTTCGAAGGTGGGTTCGGTTCGGTGGTGACGGGAACGCCTGCTGTGGTCGACCAAGTATGATCTTAGGATTTTTTGGGTACCCGACGAGGCGGGTCCGATCATCCTTGGTGTGAAGTTGAGCCATCCGATCGTGAAGACCTAAGCCTACATCAATTGGTCCCGGTTGGATCGGCTGCGCCTTTCCGCAGTGAGCCTTGAAGTGGATCGAAATGATCGAAGCCTGGATCCTCCTGATCGCTCAAGCAAGCTTGGCGCTCAGGAGGATCCAAGCTTCTGAAGATCATTTTGATCATCACGTGATCCCGGTTGGATTCGAACCAACGACCACCAGCTTAGAAGGCAGGTGCTCTATCCAGCTGAGCTACGGGACCGTGCGGGTAAAGATCGCACGAAAAAAAAAGGCCAACCCTTCGGC
>JAHEFL010000228.1 GCA_024640205.1 Flavobacteriales bacterium
GTCGTTCATGTTCGGGTTACCCTCCCGGTTGAAATAGATGAAAGCACGCATCCCGAAGCGCTCGTTATCGATCACACCGTCGCCATAACCGATACCAATACCACGGTACGGGATCCCATGCTCCAATTGAGCCTGCTGGCAATCAAAGGGCTCGGAACCTTGCGGGCCAGGGTTGTCCAAGCTATCCGCATCCTGGTATGGACCTTCGAAAAAGTCCACACCGATCGCCGGCGGAGGAGGCGTCGGGCCACCATATCCTACTGCACCCAGGCATCCTGCATCCACATCCTGCCAGTTGTACCCGAAACCGAATCCCCGCTGTACGTCACACCCAACGAAGTCATCATTCGAACATCCCAGATCCGGATCGATGAAGTGTCCGAAATAGGTGCGGAGCAGGGTCTGTGTTCCCTGGTTGATCACCGTGTAATTGTAGAAGGTCATGTTATTGATCTCATCGTTCGTGTTGAACGAGAAGGCCTGGGCACGCACCTCCAATCCGATCGGCTGCCCGCCTACCGTTTCGGTATGGATATCCCCTTTGTCGTTGAAGATCCACCAGATGTTATCGTCACCAAAAAGGGAAACGGGCTCATCCCGGCGCTTGTTCTTGCAATCATCCACCGTGGTCTCAAAACCATAATCAGGGTAGTCGCCAGCGAAGGGGTCGTAACTACCGTCCCCGTCCATGTCGAAGAAAGGTGCTAGGTACAGGTCCTGCCCGGCATCCACGTTACCCATCGCAGGCCACTCCACGAATGAGGTGGGCACGGAATATCCGTCGGGGAAGATCTCTTCCAAGTCGCATTCCGGGTCCTGAGAGCAAAGGAACCACTGGATATGGGCCTCGGCCTGTGCGCGCTCAGTGACCCAGAAACGATCGTATTCATTGCAGACCTCGGAGGTCACCGATGCGTCACCTGTAACGGTAAGCGGTCCAGGCCAAAAGTCGTTCTGTCCGGAAGCACGGTACAAAACACCCGCGATCTTGAGCTGGTTGTCAGGCGATTCACCACCCATCCATAATCCGCCGGCATAGATCGCGTTAGGACCGGTATTATCCAAGGTTTTAGGCACTTCATAACCGGAACGTCCCAGTGCACGGCGTGTCCACATGTTACCACCGTTCTCGATGGTCGCACGCACGTTGTTCACCTTGAGTTCGATCACCTGCGATGCTGGTGAGCAGGATTCGGCTTTGGGAGCACCGGCGCGAGGCCGTATTGCCATCCCTGCAGTAGGTGGTGGCTCCTTGGCCTGGGACACCGTCCCTAGGAACAAGGTGAGGCTCAGAGCGAAGGTTCTGGTGAATGCGCTTTGAAGGCCTTTCATGAGTTGCGGTCGTTTGTTCATCAGAAATCAAATCGGACACCCAAGCGGATCGTGCGTGGAGCTCCGAAGTTGAAGGGGTTGTTCACTTTGGTGGTATACAGGTCACGGTAGCTCTCCGGATCGATCTGTGACCGATCGGTCAATTCGGCCAGGAAGCCGTCATTGGTGGGAGACCCCGTGTACCGGTAAACACCGGTAATGTTCTCGGTGTTGAAAATATTCGTGACGAGCAGATACACGTTCAAGTTGGCGCTCTTCGCCTTGTCACCATCCTCACCGCCGAAGGTCAATGGAATGTCATGATCCAACTGCACATCCGTGGTGAACTGCCAGGGTAAACGGGCACCGTTCAATGTTCCATCCAAACGGTGGTTGGTAGCACCAGCACCCTCGTTCACGACCTGGCTGGATCGGCTATATGGCGTGCCACTACCCAATATGCTCACCACGTTCAGACCCGTGCTCTGGAGTATCGGTTTGCCGAACATCATCGGGCCATTGTAATCCTTCCCACGTCCGTACCGGAAATCGATCGTTGCCTGGATACGATGGCGCTGATCGAAATCAAGCGGTGAAATGGTCCGCAGGTTCGGCTGACCGGAGTTGATCAGGTTGATCCCTGTGTTAGGACCTGAACCGGTACCATCCGCGAATTGGAGCGTGTAACCGAGACGCATCCAAATATTCCCGGTACGACGAAGATCGAAAGTGGCCGAGAAACCTTTCACCGTACCGAAGTCAAAGTTGTCGTAGGTACGGTAGTCACGTGGCCATGCATTCACGACGTTACGGACCTGCACCTGATCCCGAAGCTCACGATAGAACGCGGCCAATTTCAACGAGGAGGACTTCGTCAACACCTGCTGGAAGCCCAATTCGTAGTCAATGGTCTTGGTCGGCGCAAGGTTCGGGTTCGTCAATACGTTACCCGTGTTCGCATTGTAGGCGTATTCAAAGAGATCCGCCCGCGATTGGCCTGCGTTCGGACGCTGGGTGAGCACATCGTAGTGGGCGAAGAACACCGCTTCATCCGAGATAGGGAAGGAGAAAGCGATCCGTGGCATCACGTTTACCACCGGCTTGTAATCCTCAAAAGCGTCCTTGCTCAACGCTGAGCCGGTCAGGCTCCCCGCGTCACCCTTATCGATCAGGTACGGCCGGATCTGGCCCCCTTCCTGCAGGCTGGTACCATCCGTCAACTCCACTCCCGTGGCACTATACCAGATGTCGCCATCGCGATAGCCTTTCACCGTGTTGGGCGAGACGAAATTGTCGACGTAGACCACGAAATCGTCCCCGATGTTGTCAGGACGGTTCGCCAATTGCGAGGCGATGGCCGCATCCGGAACAGAAGCTCCAGCGGAGTAAGCATTCTGCCAGAGATACTTGTCGCGAAGCACGTTCTGGTTCGCATCGTAACGATCGACCCGGACACCCACATTGAAGATGATATCATCGAAGGCGAACTTGTCCATCACATAACCGGCCATGTAGATAGGCTGGAATGGTGCCTGGACGCGGGTGAAATTCCCGTTGCCATCAGTCTCATCGAAAAAGTCGTTGAAACTCGGGCGACCATTGAGCTTATTACCCAGATGGTCATAACCGACATAACTGACCAGGTTATTCCCGTCATCGAGAAGTTCGTCCGGAGAGAACATATCCAGGGAGAACACCCCGGGGTCCAACGCATCCACGTCGATGAAGTCAAGTCCGTCCGGGTCAAGGCCCAAGGATGTGCGCAGATTGCGATCGAATACCCGCTGGTCATCACCCAGGTTCCTGGAATAGAAATAGAAGGGGAACGAACTGCCGGGCAACTGAATGATGTTCGTTACCGCCGTGTCCTGCCACTGTTGGATGTGGAAGTTGGTCAGCTGACGTGCCCTGGTCCATAAAGCCGTCGGAACGAGATCGTACCGACGCTGCGTGAGCTGCTCATATTCCACACCGATCATCACTCCATGCTGCCCGATATCAGCACTTCCTGACGCCGTGAAGCGGACCTGATCATTCTGCCGCTTACGGTATTCGGCACCGTTCGGGTCATCGATGAAGCCGATGTTGTTGTAGAGGTTATAAAGATTCGGTGGACGAGTGCCATTCCACAGAACTCCCCGTGAGGTCGTTTCCTGGAAATTCTCGAAGAACCCGATGTAATTCGGATCAATACCCTCCGGTGCCCCGAATAGTTCCGGGATCGGGAATGACTCGGAAGGCAATGCGCTCCAATAGAAATTGTTGATCGCCGCAAGGTCCGGGTTCTGTTCTCCCGGGCTGAAAGTCACCAAGGTGTCCCGCTCCCCTACCTGCACCCAACGGGATCCATCCAACTGGAACTGGGGAGCTCGGTAGGTGGTGAACTTGCCCACATAGCCATAGTCCCACAGACGATCGCCATGGACAAAATCCTGCACGTTGTTGGTGTACTGGGAGTAATCCAACTGGAGCGTATAGAAGGCGTTCTTGATCGTGGCGCGCTTCTCCTCCTCATCCGTTCGGTTGGTGAAACGCTGCGTGAACTTCACGAAAGCCCTCCAGGTATCCTCCTTGATGCGGGTGTTGTTCTCCGCGTTCAGCAACTGATTACTCCGGTTGTACTGCTGGCGGTTGCTGAAATCCATGGACCCACCCACGCTCAGGTTGATGGTCGGTGTGGTGGTGATGTCGATCTTGCCCGAAGCCAGATAGGACACCTCGCCGGCGTTCTGTCGTGTCGGGATCGATTCTAGATCCGAACTTCGGAGGTAGTTGCTGTTATAGGCCAGAGTGAAATCGTTGTTGCCACTGGAGAACAACCGCGCCGGGTCAGTGATCAATCCGTCACGAACTGAAGGGATCACCCTGGTGTCACCTATATAGAACGGGCTGTTGTCCACGACATTGGTGTACTGACCGGAAACGAAGAAGCCAATGATCGGTTTGGTCTTGTTGCCCAGGCT
>JAHEFL010000229.1 GCA_024640205.1 Flavobacteriales bacterium
CAGGAGGTCTTCCAAAATTTGAATTATGATGGCAAGTGGGACGGTCGATCGAACAATGGCGCAGATCTTCCGAATGACACCTACTTCTATGTGCTCAACCTATCCGATGGGCCAACGTACAACGGACATGTGATCATCAAACGGTGAAGGCTCGAACAACCATCATTGCCGGATTTGCAGTGGGCCTCACCCTTGTGGCCCATGGTCAGCATTCACCCTTGACCAGCCAGTACCTTTTCAATGGTCTGCTGATCAATCCTGCCTACGCGGGATCAAGGGATGCGCTCACCGCAAGCTTGGTGCATCGCCAGCAATGGGTCGGTTTCGAAGGCGCACCCACCACCCAGATCATGAGCGTGCATGCGCCGATAGGAAATAGGAAGCTCGGTCTCGGGGTCTTGGCTTACAACGACCACATCGGTGTGAGCCGCGAATCCGGTATCATGACCAACTATGCTTACCGCATCAAATTCCCGCAAGGGAAACTGGCGTTCGGTATCGGTGCAGGGTTCACGGCATTCAGGGCTGACTGGCAACAGGTAGACGTACAACAACAGAACGATATATCGTTCAGTGCCCCGTCCACATCAAAACTCCGGCCCAATTTCAGCACTGGTATCTACTACTACACGAAGAAATACTTCGTCGGAGCCTCCTCCCCGTTCGTCCTGATGCATGGCTACACCAATTCGGAGGGCGAACTGACCATCGGTGAGCAACGCTCGAACGTACAGCCCATGTTGACGGGGGGCTATCTGTTGGAATTGACGGATGATTGGAAACTGAAGTCCTCCACCCTGCTGCGGTACCGGGAGAGCAGCGGAGCACAAGCCGACCTAAGCGCCAATTTCATCTTTCAGGACAAGGTCTGGCTCGGGGTGAGTTATCGAAGTGGCGATGCCGTCATTGGCATGTTGGAGGTACTTCCGAACCCACAATGGCGCCTGGGATACTCCTATGACATGGGATTGTCCGCGCTTCGCCCCTATCATTATGGATCTCACGAACTGATGGTCCAATACGAATTCGGATATCGTATCCGTGTCCGTGACCCACGCTATTTCTGATGCGGAACACGACATTCATAGCCGTCCTGTTCGGGGCCATTACCCCGCTCCTTGCACAGGAAGTGTACGAGGTCCACGCATTGGACATTCGCCCGATCGGTGAGGACTACGCACCTGCCCCATTGGAAGGTGGTTTTGTCATGGCCTCCATACGCGAATCCTCGGGCGCCATCGACTTCAGGAACGACGCGGACCGGAAGCCCTTGAGCGATCTCTATTGGGTGCCTATGAAGGATGGGAAACCGGGACATCCCGAACCGTTGAGCACGATACTGAACTCCCCGGTGAACGATGGACCGATGACATTCGCGGATAAGGGTAATACCATTTGCTATACGCGGAACATCGAACTCCCCAGGAGACTTTCCAACCTACGCTCAGGGAATGGGAATCTTGGTCTGTTCTTCTCGACCAAGGAAGCCGGCGAATGGAGTTCGCCGACCCCTTTCGAGTACAATTCATCAGCATTTTCACTGATCCACCCTTCGTTCGACCCATCCGGAAACGCTCTCATCTTCTCCAGTGACATGCCGGACGGGCATGGTGGATTCGACCTCTACGTATGCAGAAAGCAAGGGAATGCATGGTCCATACCCATCAATCTTGGCCCCCGCGTCAACGGACCGGGGAACGAGGTCTATCCGGCATGGCAACCGGACGGATCACTCTTCTTTTCGTCCGATCGAGCAGGTGGCATGGGGCGTCTGGACATGTACATGACCGAAGCTGCAGGGAATGAATGGCTTGATCCCAGGCACCTTCCAGAACCATTGAACTCCCCCTTCAATGATCACGGATACATGGCATTTCCTGGTTGCATGGAAGCCTTGTTCAGTTCGGATCGCAGCGGACGCGACGCGATCTACCATTCCGAGCATACGGTGCGGAAGTTCAGGGACTGCGAGGAACAGCGAAAGAACAACTACTGCTATGCGTTCAGGGCACGACCACATGCAGCCACGATGAACCTACCCTTGGACCATGTCTGGGACCTCGGGGACGGGACCACTGTCAAAGGTCTTATCGCCAGGTATTGCTATGAAGGACCAGGAACGTACACGGTCCGTTCTATGCTCGTGGATCGGGCCACCGGTTCCATATTCCACGTGCTCCGATCCAATGAATTGAATAGCACCGAGCATGTCCAGGCGTATATCACGGCTCCTGACACGGTCCGAACAGGGCGTCCACTCCTTTTGGATCCTTCTGCAAGCAATGCCCAGGGAATGACGGTTGCTGATTACTACTGGGATCTAGGGGATGGAACGACCACATCCGGCGATCGGATAGAGCATGTCTATCGGAAGGCAGGTGTCTACGAGGTTCGTCTTGATCTGATCGCGGTTCCTGGGTCGGACGGCACCGTGCACAACCTGTGCAATTCGCGGAAGGTGATCGTATTGGATCATTTCAAGGATAATGGATATGAAGGGGTCGCAGCGGTGTACCAGGACGCAGTAGGAATGATGCAAGGCTTCGAATTCCAGGAATTGCCCTACGATGAATACGCTCTGAACGGGGATGGGCTACCTGATGCCCATTATTCCGTCGAACTCTTTGCGAGCAGTGATAGGGTAAGCTTGGATGATCCCCGCTTCATGGAACTCACTTCCCTTTACAGGATCGTGGAACGCTATGATCCCCGACGCGGGGTTTATACGTACTCCGTCGGGGAGACCAATGACCTGGAGGAGTTGTATGAGGTGTACCGCAAGGTGAAAGAGCTGAACTTCCTTGACGCAGAGGTATTCGCATTGCAGATAGAGAAACTCATCGACATGAGCGAACTGGAATTGGCCGAGGTGGAAGAACTGAACAACAGCAAGATCCGCAGTCATTCCATCCACTTCGAGTTCAATAGCGCGGATCTTGTGGATGATTCGCACACCATGTTGAACCGGATCAAGGAATTGATGGATCAATATCCAAAAATGAGATTGGTCGTGGAAGCGCATACCGACGATATCGGCGACACTGACTACAACATGGAACTCTCACAATCCAGAGCTCTTGCTGTGATCGGACACCTCACTCGCCTGGGTGTAGATGAGGAACGACTTATACCTGTCGGCCACGGAAAGAACCACCCATTGGCAAGCAACCGATCCGAGGAGGGGCGTAGCATGAATCGACGCGTGGAATTCCGAATGACGCTGGACACCCCGGAACATGCTTACGAGAAAACGCGCTGAACATGGTCCAGCACCGATCCATGATCACAAGCAAGGGAGGCTTCGCTCTCTTTGTCCTTATGGTCCTCTATTTCTCCGGTTCAGCCCAGGACCCGATCACTTCGGATGACATGGCTTTCTTTAAACCGGACCGCGATCATTCAACGGATGAGCCGGGCCCGGACCGGAAGCTTTTCTTGTTCTCAACGGACAGCTTTCAACCGATAATCATGGATGCGACGGCATTACGGCCATTCGATGGTTCGGATCCAAGCACCATAACACCTGAACACCTTGAGAGCGCCAGTCTGATCGAATTGAATGAAGCGGTGGTCCTCTTCGATGCACTGAGCGACGATATCCCTGAGGAAGGATTGTGCGTGCTTCATGCAATAGCCCGCGAACTCGCGCTTCAACCCGGTTTGGTGGTCAGGATCGAAGCACATACCGAAGATGTCGGCGATCCGGAACTGAACCGATCTTTATCGCAGAAGCAGGCCGATCGGATCAAGAGCGAACTTGAAATGCACGGCATTAACCCCACACGGTTGATCGCTGTCGGCTACGGGGGGCGGTTCCCAGTCGCTAGTAATTCAGAACGCACTGGGCGCATGAAGAACCGCCGTGCCGAGTTCCGGTTCATGATCGTCAACGATCACTGAGGTCTGGCGGACTCCTGCCGAAGATGCGTCTACATCCCAGATCGGGGATCACACCGGACCGATCGACCGATTCCTTCCGATCGATGCCGGAGCGGAAGCAACGTCGGGACCATCCGGACGCGTCCGAACCTTACAGTAGCCAACGGTGGTTGTCTACTTTCGTAAGGAATGCTCCCAGCGTACAAGATCATCTCAATTGGCATTCCATGGACCGCAGCGGTCCTCGCCAGCGCCCAACCAGGCGCCATGTTCGTGGCGAACCATGGCCAATGGCCGGATCCGGTCACTTACAGGGCGGAATACCCAGGAACGTTCGTTTGGATCGAAGAAGCTTCCTTCGTGATCGATCGCTACGATGCCGTA
>JAHEFL010000230.1 GCA_024640205.1 Flavobacteriales bacterium
CCTCTTGGTCCATCGCATGATGGCGGAGGGATGGGACTATCCCTTGCACCTGGGTGTTACCGAAGCGGGGGATGGTGAGGATGGTCGTATCAAGAGCGCGGCAGGGATCGGGGCGCTGCTTGAGGATGGTCTCGGGGACACCGTGCGTGTGAGCCTAACAGAGGATCCGGAATTCGAGATCCCTGTGGCCAAAGCCTTGGTTGAGCGCTATACCGAACGTGCTGGCCATGATCCGATACCGGTCGTGGGTCCGGCTATCATCAACCCCTTCGCACATCAGCGGCGCATCGCGCGGGAGGTATTGAACATCGGTGGAAGACAGGTCCCCGTGGTCATGGCGGATCTCAGCAACAGGAAAGAGATCACACCGGCCACGTTCTTCGCCTGGGGCTATCGATACAGCGTTCCGTTGGATAAATGGAACATAGGTGACCAGGCCTGCGACTATGTCTTCATTGGATCGAACCATATCGATCTCAATATCCCAGGAACGCTCGGCATCATCCAGGATCATGCGGCATGGTTGAAGGACAAAGGCAAGGAGCGCCATTATCCCTTCATGCAGCGTGCACTGTATCTGAGCAATGCCGAACGGCACAGTACGTTCAACCTGGTCTATGCCACGCTTCCCGAGATGGACGCGGAGTTCATCGACCGGTTGAAGAGCGACCCGACCGCAGTGCTGCTGATCGATACGTACAATAGCCATGGCATGGCGGAGCAACGCCGTCTGTTCCATCTCCTTCAGGAGCATGGCTGCGATACACCGGTGATAATCGGGCGTGCCTATGGCGGGGTTGACAAGGACCGGTTGGTGATCCACAGCAGCACCGACATTGGTCCCTTGTTCATCGATGGTCTGGGCGACGGTATTTTCATTGCGGATGAGGATGGCGGTAGAGAGGACCTGGTATGTCGTACCGCGTTCGGGATACTTCAGGCCACCAGGACCCGTACGAGCAAGACCGAATACATCAGCTGCCCGAGTTGTGGCCGGACCTTGTTCGATCTGCAGGAGACGACTGCGAAGATCCGCGCGCGGACCAGTCACCTGAAGGGGGTTAAGATCGGCATCATGGGCTGTATCGTGAACGGCCCCGGCGAAATGGCCGATGCTGACTACGGATACGTCGGCACCGGCCCTGGTGTGATCACGCTGTACAAGGAAAAGGACGTGGTGAAACGCAATGTGCCATCAGCACAGGCCGTCGATGAATTGATCGAGCTCATCAAACGGCACGGCGATTGGGTGGACGTGCCAGCCGTGTAGCTTGCGTTCCGAATTGACCGCTGACCAAAGAGTATCATGCGAATCATCCTTTTGCTCTCCTTATTGATGCCCTTCACAGCATTGGCACAGCGTACCAGGGCCTTGGAGGAATTAGCCTATTGGATGAACGGATCCTTCACCAGCGCAGAACAGGCGAAGGTGGATACGAATTACCGCGAGATCGAGCTTGAGATGGTCCGGGTCTGGCCCAAGCGAAGGGATGGAGCCTGGTTCTATGTGGAGCAGGCGACCGCATCGGCCAAGGAGAAACCGTACAGACAACGGGTATACCATGTCGTACAGGTCAATGACACCACCTTTACGAGTACCATCCTATCCATCAAGGGTGGGGAGATCTATTACGGGGCTTACGCGAACTCGGACCGTTTGAACATGTTGTCCATGGATTCACTGGAAACGCTGGAAGGCTGTTCCATGCGCTTGGTGCGAAAGGGCAATGCATACTTCGGCAGCACGCGTGGAAGGGAGTGTCTGAATAGTTGGGGGAAAGCGTCCTACGCCACCAGCGAGGTCACGATCATGGATGGACGTATGATCAGTTGGGATCGTGGATACAACGATGCCGGCGAGCAGGTTTGGGGAGCTACCGAAGGGGGATACCGCTTTTTTAAACGGACCGGTCCGTAGAACGACTGTGGCTCGTTGTTGGACAGGCTATAATGACGGAAGGCCGCTCGAAATGAGCGGCCTTTCCATTAACGGGAGAGGTGCTTCGTTCTATTCCTCCACCGCAAGTGCCGTGGTGGTCGTGGAGGTTTCCGTGGGAGCTTCGTGGGTGATCACCACCAGGGCCAGGATCACAGCAAGCGCTGCGGCTTGGATCAACGTGAGGTATTTCGGTTGCATTGGTTCTCGGAATGGTTCGGGGAATACATACGCGAACCAATAGGAAAGTTGCAGGGATCAGACGAACAGCCATTGATGATCGACGAATTGAACGTCCAGACCATTGGATCTATGCCTGTGGTTCGGCCGCGAGATACTCCGTGATCGCGGCCACGTATTGCGCAAAGGCTTTCGACCCCTTTTGGGTGATGCTGGTGGTGGTCAGCGGATAGTTCTTCCGGAATCCTTTGCGAACGGTGATATAGCCAGCCTCCTTCAGCTTGCTCAATTGCACGCTCAGATTTCCGCGCGTGGCCCCTGTTCGATCCAGGAGCCATGTGAATTCCGCGGCCTCCACACCCACCAGGAGGCTCATTACCGCGAGCCGCAGCTGGTTATGAAGGATCGGGTCAAGTGGTGCGAAGGCCATCCTCGTGCCGCTTCAATAGAATGCCGGGGATGACATATCCCACCGCGATAGCGAACGCAAAGACCAGTGAACTGTACTCGCGCAGAACAAATAAGGAGAGCAACCCGATGACCCAGAACAGAATACCACCGATCATCAACGGACGGAACCGCATCAGCGCACCTGTGACGAAAGTGGGAAGTCCGGTGAGCAGCAGAACGAATGGGTTCGGGTCCCGGCCCCAGCTGACCGCAGCTACTATCAGCAGGATAAGTGTGATGGTGTAGCTGCCCCAAAGCCACATCTGTACCCGGTCCATCCAGGTCAGCACTCCCTGGCGACGACCCTCTTTAGCGCCATGTATCCCCGACGCGACCCCACCCAGCAAACCCATCACCGGCCACACCATCCAATGCAGCTCGACCCCTGCTCGCAGCAACACGTGATCCAACACTCCTGCAACAGCAAAGCCCACACCCCAGACCAGGAAGTAGAAGTTCGACTTTTGAAAGCTCTGTGTCGCCTGCCGGACCATATCCTGGATCAATTGCAGACTCTGTGTGGGGGTCAATTCGGAACTCATGGTACACGGTCAATATTCGACGAACATAAACAAGTTTATAAACCAAACCAAATTCATCCATCGATCTTTTGGTCTGCAATGGACGAGCAGACCGGGGCTACCTTCAACCAATGGCGCATTCCGTTCTCATTGCAGGTGTGACAGGACTGGTCGGGAGCAAGGTCCTTGATCTGGCCTTGGCCGACCCTTCCATTGTCCGTGTGGTAGCATTGACCCGAAGGCCCACTGGCATCGAACACCTGAAACTCAAGGAATGGGTCTCCGGGGATCTCCTCTCAGCCCTTCGCGCCGAACCGGTCGATGCGGTATTGTGTTGCTTGGGAACAACCATCCGCAAGGTGGGTGGCGATCGATCCAAATTCATTCATGTCGATCGAGACCTGGTGGTAGGGTTGGCACGATGGGCCGAACAACAAAATGTCCCGGTTTTCAGTGTGGTCAGTGCCATCGGTGCGGATGCCGGATCCTCCGTATTCTACAACCGGGTGAAGGGTGAAATGGAGGAGGCTCTCAAGACATTGGACCTGGGGACCCTGCACATCTTCCAGCCTTCCATACTTACTGGTCACCGGAAGGAGCTAAGGGTCGGGGAGCGCATCGGCATCGTGATGGCCCGCCTGTTGTCACCGCTATTCCCGGCGCGGTTCAAGCCCATGCCGCATGATCTTTTGGCACAGGCGATGATCCGCTCGGTCGACAAGACGCCGGCTGGAACGCACACGTACGAGAAGATCCGGTCCATGGTCAAGGCTTGATCTCCACCACGCCGCCTTGAGCTTCATCGAGCCTTGTGGAAAGGCTGTCACGGATCTGATCGAACTGCCGACGATACGTGGCCTCCAGGGGCTCGGCACTCGGGAATACCTCTTTGCGATGATCGACCTGAACACCGTTCTTCCAGAACCGGAAACACACGTGCGGTCCGGTGGCAAGGCCAGTGCTACCCACTTCTCCGATCACGTCCCCTTGCTGCACGCGTTGACCTTGTTTCGCCAAGATCTTCCGCATGTGCAGGTACTGCGTGCTATAGGTGGCGTTGTGCCGGATCTTGACATAGTTCCCATTGCCACCGGTCCTGCCGGCTTTTTCCACCACGCCATCACCGACCGCCATGATCGGGGTGCCGTAGGGTGCGGCGTAATC
>JAHEFL010000231.1 GCA_024640205.1 Flavobacteriales bacterium
CTTTTCAACTTTTCGGTACGGGTTGTTCTGCTCGGCATTGATCACGCGGGCCTTGGTCCTGTCCTTCCATTGGATCTCCATCAGGTCATGGACCTCCTGCTTCAGATCCTCGGAAAGGATCGGGAAAGCCACTTCGATCCGACGATCCAGATTCCGCCCCATCCAGTCCGCTGAACCCAGGAATACGACCGGGGAGCCCGCATTGTGGAACCGGTATACCCGGGCATGTTCCAGGTATCGATCCACGATGCTCATCGCCTCCACATGCTCGCTAAGTCCGGGTATGCCTGGTACCGCACAGCAGATGCCCCTGATGATCAAACGCACGTGGACACCGGCGCTGCTCGCATCATACAGTTTCCGGATCAAAGCGCGGTCCTCCAGGCTGTTGAGCTTCAGCAGGATCTCCGCTTTAGACCCCTTCACGGCATGTTCGATCTCCTTGTCGATCAAGGTTTCAAGGCGACTGCGCAGCGTAAGGGGGGCCATCATCAACAGCTCCAGGTCAGGTCGGTGCCTGCGGTCGACGAGATTCCGGAATATCTCGGCCACCTCACGGGTCATCCCCTTATGGGTGGTCAACAGTGCGGTGTCCGAATAGATCCGTGAGGTCCGTTCATTGAAATTCCCGGTCCCCAGATAGGCGTACCGCCGTGTGCCAGCTTTCATGGTCCGCTCGATCAGGCACAGCTTGCAATGCACTTTCAAGGATTCATAGCTGTACAGCACACGCGCCCCTGCCTTTTCCAAGGCCTCGCCCCAGTATAGATTGGAACGCTCGTCGAATCGGGCCTGCACCTCCACGAACACGGTGACCTTTTTACCTTTCTGCAAGGCTTCCAGAAGTGCGGCACATACAGCCGACTCTTCGGCAACACGGTATAACGTGATCTGGATATGGGTGGTCCGTTCATCCTTCGCGGCCTCATGGAGCCAATCCACCACCATCCCGAAATCATGGTACGGGAAGTGCCAGAGCAGGTCCTTTTTTTCGATCGCTGAAAAGATGCTGCGGCCCTTGGCGACGGCTGGATGTTGCAGCGCGGGCCAGGGGGTATCCCGCAGGTTCGCGTGGCCCTTCACCGGCAACTTCATCAGGTCATTGAAGTTGTGGTAGCGCCCTCCGGGAACGAGGTCCTGTTCGCTGAGCCCTAACAGGGTCCGCAGTGCGCCCAGCATGGACGCCGGCATGGCGCTATCAAACAGGAAGCGTGATGGCACACCGGTCTGCCGTTTACGAAGGCTCTTGCGCACCTTGTCCTTCACGTTGCCCATGAACTCCTCATCCAGGTACAGTTCCGCATCGCGGGAAAGCTTGATCGCGTGGCAGTCGGTCACCGTATGCCCGGTGAACAGGTCCACCAGACAAAGGCGAACTGCGTCATCCAGGAACACCAGGCGGGTCTGCCCCTTTTTAGCAGGCAGATGGATGAACCTCCCAAGTTCGTCGCTCGGAATGTTCAGCAGCATGAGCCTCTTTTTCTTTCTACCCTTCGCCTGGATCTTGCATACGAAATAGAGCTTGCGGTCCTCAATGAAAGGGGCGTTCCCCGGGCGCACTTCGGCAGTATGGATAGGCGACATGATGCGCGCATGGAAGAGGTCCCGTAAGAAGCGCTTATCCTGGGCGCTCAATTGCTCGGCACGCAGGATCCGTATGCCTTCCTTCGCCAGAGCTGGCAGCAGTGTGTTCCTGTACAACGCTCCGAACTCCTTCTGCTGGCGCAACGCCTGCTTGTTGATCTGCTCCACGAGTTTGCCGGGAGGCACGTTGAGCACCGTGCGGGTCACTTTTTTCAGCTTGCTGAGGCTGCGCAAGGAGGCCACCCTTACCCGATAGAACTCATCCAGATTGCTGGAATAGATGGCCAGGAATTTGATCCGCTCCAACAAGGGTACCGAAGGATCCTTGGCTTCCTGAAGCACCCTGTCATTAAAGGATAGCCAGCTCAGGTCACGTTCAAAGAACAATTCTTTCACCTGGGGCGCAGCCTTTAACATGGCCTTGGGCAAGGACGATCGTCTGCGCAATGCCTCCAGGTTCATCCGCTTCTGCCCGCCGTAACGCTTCTGTGCGTATTCGGTATGGAACCGGTGCGATCCCAGGTAATCCAGGTTCTCAGCCAGCCAGTCACTTGCCGAAGGCATCTTTCCCAGAACGGCTCCCCGTTCCTTTCGTAACCGCTCCCCATGTTCATCAAAGTCAACTTGTCCGGCTTTGGACGAATCGGCGTCACGCAGGACCTTCTGGAGCAGGCTTCTTGGCACTGCATGCAATCGTGTGGCAAGGATCAAACCCCGGACCCGGGAAATGTCGCGTTCACTAACACCGTTCTTTCGGAGGAAGGTTTCCGCCAGGTCGGCCCCATGGCTTTCATGGTCGGAATAGGAGAGTGCGTAGCCCGTGTCGTGGAACAAGGCTGCCAATTCCAACACAGCGATATCCGACCGGGATAATTTCATGGCTTGCGCGATCCCGACGGCACTTCGTGCCACGGAAAGGGTATGGTCCAGGTCGTGGAATACCATGTGCTTCGGCATGTGCCGGGCGAACCAACGGCGCACATGTAGCCGGGCTTTTTCCAGGAGGTGGTCCGTGATCATGCCGGGGCGCCGAAGATAAATGCGTGACAGGCCTCATAAGGGCGGCTATCTTTGGACGGCCCGCTCGGGATGGACCTTGCTGCGATGCATAGGGTGTATGAGGACCTTGCGGGCCACCGCTTGGCCTTCATCTATTCGGGCAGCTTTCCGGATGAACATACTGCCGGTCTCATCACCTTGGGTGAAGAGATCGTTGCCATGGGTGGCCTGGAAAAGGGCGGGCGCAACAAGCTGGCATTTGTTCTGGTGGAAGCCTACCAGAACATCGTACGGCACCGCGCAAACGTGCCTAAAAAGCTTGAACGCACAGCCGGTAGGTGCCTGTTCCTGGTGATGGATGGTGTGGATCACCAGGAAGTGATCGCCCTGGATCCCGTTCCCAAAGCCGAGGTCAAGGCACTTGCGGATCAGTTGGCATCGCTTCAGGGTCAGGGTCCTGCCCAATTGAAGGAGTTGTTCCTTGGTCGCTTGAGGAATGAACAGCGCTCGGCCCGTGGAGGTGCGGGCCTGGGCCTCATTGAAATGTCACGCCGATCGGGTAATGCCTTGGAGCATGCCTTTTCCCCCTTGGATGAGGAACATGAGATGTTCCTGTTGAAAGCTCGACTAGGGGTCCCCTTTTCCGAGCGTTCGATCGGATGGGACCTGACCCCGATCCGTGATACTGTTCTGGCGCTGGACATCATCGTGCTTTGCAAGGGTCGGCTCACGGCTGCCATTCAGGAACTGCTTCTTCATGTATTGGAGAAAGAAGTCCGGGAAGATGGAGGCGACCCGGATACCATGGCCAAGGCGTATCTGGCGGCGAACGTATTGCTGGGGTCCTTCGGGAGAGAGGAGCGACCGCCAATGATCGCCATGTGCCGCACGGGAGGACGCCATACGCTGGTCGTGGGAATGCCCATGACGGAAGCTGAAGCGAATACTATGAGTTCGGATCTTGCCCAGTATTCCGAAATGAAGCCTTCTGAATTGCAACGGCAGTACAGGAATGTCGTGCTGGGGAGAGGAGAGGTTGCACCTGGAACATTATCCTTGCTTGACCTTGTGCGCACCTCGCGCGAACCGGTCCATTGGAGCATGCATGGTCCGGAAGGGAACCGCTTGATGCAGATCGAGGTGACCTGCTGAACGATCGACGGATCCGATCCCGGTCCCTAGAGTTTGATGCACACGTTCTTGGCTTCCGTGAAGAAGCGCAAGGCCTCCACCCCGCCTTCACGACCCACTCCGCTCTGCTTGACACCACCGAACGGCGTGCGCAGATCGCGGATCATCCAGCAATTGATCCAAACGATCCCCGCTTGCAACGCCCGGACCACACGCTGACTGCGTTTCAGGTCGCGTGTCCATACAACGGACGCAAGACCATAGGGTGAACTGTTGGCCAATGCGATGGCATGATCCTCATCGTCGAAAGGTTGCAGGGTGACCACCGGTCCGAAGATCTCCTCCTGGTTCGTTCGGCAGGCAGGCCCCAGACCTTCAATGACGGTCGGTGCCAAATACCATCCGTTACGCAGTGGCCCTTCCATCGTGACACGTTCCCCTCCGCACAGGACGGTGCCGCCTTCTTCCCTCGCAAGCGAAACATAGGAGAGGACCTTTTGCATGTGCTCCTCGGATACCACGGCCCCCAGG
>JAHEFL010000232.1 GCA_024640205.1 Flavobacteriales bacterium
GAAATTGCTGGCCGAGGCCGGCGAGGAGAACGCCGGCCTGGTGGACATCGGTGATGGATGGGCCTGCGCCTTCAAGATCGAGAGCCACAACCACCCCAGCGCCATCGAGCCCTACCAGGGTGCGGCCACCGGGGTGGGCGGCATCAACCGCGACATCTTCACCATGGGTGCGCGGCCCATCGCACAGCTCAACAGCCTCCGCTTCGGCGATATCGCCACCGAGAGCCGCAGCCGCTGGCACATGCGCGGCGTGGTGAAGGGCATCGGCGATTACGGCAACGCCTTCGGGGTGCCGGTGCTGGGCGGTGAGGTCTACTTCGATCCGTGCTACACCACCAATCCGCTGGTGAACGCCATGAGCGTGGGCATCGTGCGTACGGACCGCGTCATCAGCGCCACCAGCCACGGCGAAGGCAACCCGGTGTACATCGTGGGAAGCTCCACCGGCAAGGATGGCATCCACGGCGCCAGCTTCGCCAGCAAGGACATCACTGAAACGAGCATGGATGACCTGCCCGCTGTGCAGGTGGGTGATCCCTTCATGGAGAAGCTTTTGTTGGAAGCCTCCCTGGAACTGGCGCAGACCGATGCCATCATCGGCATGCAGGACATGGGCGCGGCGGGCATCACGTGCAGCACCAGCGAAATGAGCGCCAAGGGCGGTGCGGGCATGGACATCCACCTGGAGAAAGTGCCCACGCGCCAGGAAGGGATGCGGGCCTGGGAGATCCTGCTGAGCGAAAGCCAGGAGCGCATGCTGGTGGTGGTGAAGAAGGGCCGCGAGGCGGAGGTGAAGGCCATCTTCGATAAGTGGGACCTGAACTGCGTGGAGATCGGTACGGTGACGAAGGGCGATACCCTGCGTTACTTCATGGAGGGTGAGTTGATCGCACAGGTCCCGGCGGAGAGTCTGGTCCTGGGTGGCGGTGCGCCGGTCTATGAGCGCGAGCAGAAGGAGCCGGCCTACTTCAAGGAGAACAAGAAGTTCAAGATCGCGGATGTCCCCGAGCCGGAGGACCTGCGCGCCGTGGCCTACGACCTGCTGGCCTGCCCTGACATCGCCAGCAAGCGCTGGGTGAGCGAGCAGTACGACACGATGGTGCGCACGAACAACATGAGCACCAATGCCCCCAGCGATGCGGGTCTGGTGCTGCTGAAGGAAGCAGGTGGCGACAAGGGTCTCGCGGTGAGCGTGGATTGCAACGGACGTTACGTGCATGCCGATCCCTACATCGGTGCGATGATCGCCGTAAGCGAGGCGGCTCGCAACATTTCCTGCACCGGCGGCGAACCCTGCGGCGTGACCAACTGCCTCAACTTCGGGAACCCCTACGACCCGGAAGTGTACTGGCAGTTCGCCGAGGTGATCCGGGGCATGGGCGATGCGTGCCGCGCCTTCGATACCCCGGTGACCGGTGGCAACGTGAGTTTCTACAACCACACCGTTTCCGAGAAGCGCAACATCCCCGTGTTCCCCACGCCGACCATCGGCATGGTGGGCCTGGTGCCGGATGTGAAGAAGACCATGAGCCTCGACTTCAAGGAGAAGGGCGACCTCATCTTCCTGCTGGGCACACCCACTGAGGACATCAACAGCAGCACCTACCTGGTCCGTCACCACAAGATCGATCGTTCACCAGCGCCCTACTTCGACCTGGACGAGGAGCGACGCCTGCATACCATGCTGCTCATCCTCATCCGCAAACAGGTGATCAGCGCCGCGCACGATGTGAGCGAGGGCGGTCTATGGACCACCTTGGTGGAAATGGGCCTGCCCCGTGGCCTCGGCTTCGATATCGTGACCGACAGCGAGATACGACCGGATGCCTTCCTCTTTGGCGAAGGACAGGGCCGCGCCTTGGTGACCGTGAACGAGGACACCGAATCCGACTTCCTGGACCTGATGCAGGCGAGCCGCGTTCCCTTCATCCTTTTAGGTCATGTGACCAAAGGCAAGCTCGTGGTGGACGATGCTCCCTTCGGATTCATCGAGGATGCGCGCAAGGTCTACGAGGAAGCCATCCCGAACGCCATGAGCGAACAATAGAACGGTCCGGGCGTTTTTTCTTCGTTCATCGTTTCATTGTCCCTATCCAACCCATGGCACAACCGGCCAGCATCGGACCCCTGCCCAACGTAGGCACCACCGCACCCCAACTGCGCTTCGTGCGCACCGACAAGAGCAACAGCGACCTCGCCTCACTGAAAGGCCAGGTGGTGATCCTGCTTTCCGTGCCGAGCCTGGATACCAGTACCTGCGCCAGCCAGACCCGCCGCTTCAATGTGGAAGCGGCCGGACTCGGGGCCCACGTCCTGGTGATGAGCATGGACCTCCACTACGCGATGAAGCGCTTCTGCGAAACGGAAGGCATCACCAATGTGCATGCGGGAAGTGATTTCCGTTATCGGGACCTGAGCGACGGCTGGAATGCGGCCTTTGCGGAAGGAGGGATGCAGGGCCTGACCTGTCGCGCGGTATGGGTCATCGACAAGGAAGGCGTGATCCGCTACCATGAGCTGGTGCCCGAGTTGGGCCAGGAGCCCGATCACAGGGCCGCATTGAACGCGGCCAAGGAGCTCCTGTAACGGTCAGAACAGGAAGAGCACCCGCGTCCGCTGGCCGAGCATCCGGTCCAGAAGCATCAGGATCAGTACACCGGCCCCGGCCATCAAGGTCCACTTGGAACTGATGAATGCCGTGAGATGTGGCAGTCGCAGCCATTCTTGCATCCATGCAGTGGAAGGCAGCAGGTCGCTACCCGATAGAGGAAGCAGGAAGGTAGCACCGACCAAGGCGACAATTGCTGCGCCCAATAGCACCCACATGGGCTTCGTGATGAGCGGCGGTTCCACCACGGTGCGCGCTGGCTGGGTGCCCATGCGCTCCAGTATCCGCTGCTCAAGGCCGGTCGGTGCGTGCACATGTCCGACCTCTTGGAACAAGGACCTCAGGGGATCCTCCGGGTTCACTCCTCCGCGCTCAGCGTCCATAGTTCTTCTTTCAGGTGGTCCTTCAGCACATCGTGCATCTTCTTGCGCCCTCGGTGCAACTTCACTTTCACATTGGACGCGCCCAACGAAGTAACGGTTACGATCTCATCCACGCTCATTTCCTCCAGGTAATACATCGTAAGGATAGCCGCATCCTCCTCAGGAAGTTGGGAGAGGGCATGGTCCAGGGCTGCCCGACGTTCATCGACAGGTTGGGCCATGGTCGCGGCGGGTTCCATCCCATTCTCTTGGAGTTGCTCCAGCGATGAACTTTCCTGCTTTCGGGAGCGCAACGCGGAGATCGCAGTGCGATAGGCAATGCTGTACAACCAGGTGGAGAACTTCCCGCCACCTTGGAATTCGCCCAGTTTACCAAGCGCTTTCACGAAGACGTCCTGCGTAACTTCCTCGGCATCCATGGTATTGCGCATCACGCGATGCGCAACCGTGTATACCATATGCTGGTAGCGGGATATCAACGCGCCCTGGCCACGTTGGTCACCGTTCAACGCAAGGGCTATGGCCTGAGGGTCCTCCACTGTTCGCGCCGCCATGGGACGCCACTGGTCCACGGTCGGTTACACGAATGTCCCAAGAGCCTGGACATGGGCAAAGGGCTTTATGACCAACGGTCCGCGACCGATAGGCCGAGCACATGAGAGTGTGATGAGCGGATCGTAACCGACAGCGATCGGTCCGCGTCCTATGCTTCGGATCACAAAAACCTGAACGACCATGAGTGCCCCAGCAGTTGAAGTCATTGTTCCTGTAGCCCTTTTCGCCATGACCTTCGGGATCGTCTATCTCTCGGTTACCGCAAGGCATAGACAGCGTATGTCGATGATCGAGAAAGGGATCTCACCGGCCGATCTTTTGGAGAAGCCCGATCCCTACCGCAGCCTGAAAATGGGTATGGTCGCCATGGGCGTCGGGCTCGGCCTGCTGTTCGGGTACCTCCTACAGACTTACGTCATGCAAGGGGATGACGAAAACCCGCTTCCTTATTTCATCATGGTGACCCTGTTCGCAGGAGCGGCATTGATAGGACACTACTTCATCGTCCAGCGGAAACAACGAGGGTGAACGCGATGATGAGGAACGGGAGCGGGGCCATTGGTCCCGCTCTCGTCGTTCCATGGTGTCGCTTGCAGGATACCAACAGGTGGGTTGTTGATGAATGCTTGAGGCGTTCACTTCCCCGGCGCTGTTCCGTAAAGCCTTGATGCTCATGGTGTCCATGGGCCGATCAACAAA
>JAHEFL010000005.1 GCA_024640205.1 Flavobacteriales bacterium
CCTATAACGTCGGTGCGCCCTTGACCATTCCAACCTTGTTGAGCGCCAATGACGAGACCACGATCAACATCTGCCAGTACGAACCGGTCCAGCTGAATCTGATCCCCCCTCCTGACCCGGCATGGTTCAATATCCAGTGGGAGCCTGCAAGTGCATTGAATGATGCGACCGTGGCGGACCCCTTGGCGATGCCTATGAACGATACCTGGTTCACCGTGTCAGTGACCAGCCCGAGCGGCTGCGGAAATATGACCGACAGTGTATACGTGGGTGTCACACCAGGTAGCATCCTTGCATTGGAAACATTCACGAACAAGACCGCCATGTGTCTGGGTGATTCGGCCCAATTGAGCAGTCAGGCATTGCGCGTGATCGCCACGGATCGATTCAATGGGCCGCCATCCGCGATCTGGACCGCCATACAAGGCGGGATGGTCAGCACTGCGTGCGGAAGCGCGGCGGGATCCGCATTGTACTTCAATGGCAACGGGCAGCGCTCAGCACAGACCGTCGGACTCAACACCATTGGTGGCGGAGAGGTGAGGTTCCATCTGAAGATCGCCAACGGCTCCGCTCCCTGCGATGATGCTGATGCTGGTGAGGATGTTCGACTGGAGTTCAGTACGAACAACGGCTTCAGTTGGTCCACGGTGAATACGTACTTGGAGAATGCATATGCGAGTTTCACTCCGATCATCGCATCCATTCCTCTGGCCGCTCAGACCACAAATACGATGTTCCGATTGCGACAGCTATCCAACTCCGGATCGGGACAGGACAATTGGGCGATCGATGACTTCTTGGTCGCTCGGTATGACAACAACTGGCTTGCCTATGCCTGGTCCCCTGGCCCGGTATCCAATGGCTCTGGTGCGAACACCATGGCTTATCCGACCGCCACAGGTTGGTTCGTCCTGAGCGGGACCGATCCTCAGGCCGGATGTGTTTACAGCGACTCCGTGTTCATAGACGTCGACCCGGCTTTTTCCATCTCCGTTACCGACGCGACCACATTGTGTGATGCTGCTGGGATACAACTGAGCGCTGTCCCGAGTTTCGTGACGCCGATCACATGGAGCTGGACACCGGACAACGGTACGCTCAGTGCCACCGATGTTCCCAACCCTTTGGCGACACCCACCACTACCACAACGTACGAAGTGCAGGCGGTCACCGACATTGGATGCTCGGCCAGCAGCCAGGTCACCTTGACCGTGGGACAGTTGCTGGACCTCATCGTAAGCGCTACGAACGACACGCTGTGCCAGGGTCAGAGCACCCCGCTCAACGCTCTGGCTTCCGGTGTCACCGGCTTGACCTATGCATGGACCGGCGCAGGATTGAACAATGCATCGATCGCCTCACCGACCGCAACTCCGACCCAGACCACGACCTATACCTGCACGGTGACGGACAATGTTTCCGGATGTTCCCTGACCGAAAGTGTTCAGGTCGTTGTGAACACAGGATACACCGCCAATGCCGGTCCGGATCAATCCGTCTGCAGTGCATTGGGCCTCCAACTCAACGTGCAGCACAATGTTCCGGACCCGATCTATGCATGGAGCCCTGCGGCGAACCTGAATTCCTCAGCGATACAATCGCCAAGCATTACCAATGACGTCAGTGCGACCTACACGGTCATGGTAAGCGACCAGTTCGGATGCTCTGTTTCAGATCAGGTCCAGGTCACTCGCGCTTTCGAGGGCCTACCGGCACAATTGAACGCAAGCGCCTGCGCCAGCGCACCTCCCGTATTGAGCAGTCCTCAGGTCGGCACGGCATACTTATGGAGCACAGGAGAGGTAACGCCAACGATCACGGCTTCCGCGAGCGGGACATATACGCTCACGATCACTGATGCGCAAGGCTGCCAGGGTATGACGAATTTCAATGTCACCCTGTTCCCCATGCCGGTGGTGGCACTTGGGCCCGACCTTTCCATTTGTGGCTCCGTGGGTCAGGTGCTCGATGCCGGTAACGCTGGAAGTACGATCCTGTGGAACACCAATGCGAACACTCCACAGATCACCGTGACCACCAGCGGGAACTACACAGCGACCGTTACGAATTCGAACGGATGCACCTCCAGCGATGCGATCAATGTGCAGTTCAATGATCTGCCAGTGGACGTGCTGCAGGATGCAACTGCGTGTATCAACTCACCACCTACCCTGGACGCCGGGAACCCCGGAAGCACCTACCAGTGGGGTGGCGGGCCGACCACCCAGACCGTGATCGCCAACGTGAGCGGCACCTATAGCGTGACCATTACCACACCGCAGAACTGCTCTGCATCTTTCGACGCATTGGTAACCTTGATGCCGGAGGTGTCCGTGGATCTCGGAAATGACACTACCCTATGTGAAGGAGAAAGCCTGGAACTGAACGCCGGGAACCCCGGGAACACGAACCAATGGAGCACGGGCCAGACCGGCACCACCATCATGGTATCAGACGCCGGCACCTACTCCGTGAATTCCAGCAACGGATATTGTACAGGTAATGATGTGATCACCATTACCGTTTCCCCAGCGCCGACCGATGAACTCGAGGATACTACGCAATGTATCGACGACCCGATCCAACTGGACGCGGGCAATCCAGGAAGCGACTTCCTATGGAGCACGGGCGAGGTCACCCAGGTAATCAATGCTCCTTTAAGCGGCACCTATTCGGTGATGATCACCAATGCCAACGGCTGCGAGAGGTCCTATTCATCCGAAGTCACCTACTCCTCCCCACCACTGGTATACCTTGGTACGGACACCGTGCTTTGCGATGGGCAAACATTGATGCTTGACGCAGGGAACCCGGGGAGCACATACGTGTGGTCGACGGGAGGAACGACACGGACATTGTCCGTAAGTGATGCGGGAAATTATACCGTTACCGTCCACACTGGACCTTGCCAACGAAGCGACTCCATCACGGTCCTGTTCAACCCATCGCCGCAGCGGATGATGGAAGAGGAGATCTTCATCTGCTTCGACGAAGAACCTGGATACGTGACGCTCGAAGCCGGTAATAGTGGTTCGGCCTACTTGTGGAGCACCGATGAAACGACCCAGGAGATCCTGGCGGAAGCGTATGGATGGTATTTCGTGGACATCAGCAACCGACATGGATGTTCATTGTACGATTCCGTGAAGGTCACGGAATTCTGCCCCTCCACCATCTTCATCCCCAACACGTTCACTCCGAACGGGGACGGGATCAATGACGTGTTCCTTCCCGTAGGCAGGAACATCGCAAGTTTGGAACTGCTCGTCTTCGATCGATGGGGAACCCTGCTGTTCGAAAGTGATGACCCAGCGATCGGTTGGGATGGCACGTACCGTGGAGAGGTGGTGAAGAACGACATGTACGCCTGGAGGATGCGCTACCGGTTCCAGGAAAAAAGTGACGGCACGCTGGGTAGGGAGCATCAACAGCTCGGACACATCCAGGTCCTTCGCTGATCACCCTATGTACGGCTATCGAAGCTCGAATTCATCCGCATCCAGGAGGACGGGGAACTTCTTCCTGAACTCCTCCAAAGAAGTACCATCCATGGTCCGATGGACCAGTTGAACCGCGGAAGGTTCCGCTTCCACGACCTCCCCGCGGGGGTCAATACAGGCTGAATCACCGGCATAGTGGATCCCCTTTCCGTCCATTCCCACCCGGTTCACACCGATCACATATGCCTGGTTCTCGATCGCACGCGCGATGAGCAACTGCCGCCATGGATACCTTCTTGCTTCCGGCCAATTCGCAACGTACACGGCAGCATCGTAATCCCCCCTGCCCTGGATCGCCCTGGAACGTGAAAAGACAGGAAAGCGCAGATCGTAGCATACCTGAAGTAACAAGCGCCACCCTCGCCACTCCACCACCACACGCTCCTTTCCCGCGGAATAGTGGTCCTGTTCATCCGCCATGCGGAACAGGTGCCGCTTGTCGTACGCGGTCACGCTCCCGGAAGGGTCCACGAAAAGCCCTCTATTAAAGTATTCCTCATTGTCCGCGATGATCAGGCTACCATATACCGCACATTTCAGCCCTGCTGCAAGGGCTTTCATCCAGGCTATGCTAGGTCCATCCATCCCTTCGGCCAGTTCCTTGCTCCGCATGGTGAAGCCGGTGGTGAACATTTCCGGAAGTACCAGCAGGTCGGTGGATCCCGACAATCCTTCAGTCATCTCCTCGAACATCCTCCTGTTCGCATCGGGATCCTCCCAATGCAGCATGCTTTGGGCCATGGTAATCCTCAGATCGCGCATAGTCGTTCAATAGCCGCATCCAGGGTAGCATCCTCCTTGGCGAAACAGAACCGAAGTAGCCGTTGTTCTCTGGGCGGGGAAGCATAGAACGGCGACAGCGGTATCGCGGCCACACCATGTTCCCGTGCAAGTTCCGTCGCGAAGGTCACATCATCCTGAAGGCTGATCGCACTGAAATCAACCACCTGGAAATAGGATCCCTCACATGCCAGCAGGTCGAAACGTGAGCTGCGCAACCCATCAGCGAAGCGGTCCCTTTTCGCTTGGAAGAACGCCGATAATCCTTCGTAATTAGATGGTTCATCCAGATACTCGGCCAGCGCATACTGGACAGGGGTGTTCACGCTGAACACATTGAACTGGTGGATCTTCCTGAAGACCTTCATCAGCTTCGCTGGAGCGAGAACATATCCCACCTTCCAGCCTGTGGCATGGAACACTTTGCCGAAGCTGAAAACGACGATCGAGCGCTCCTGGAGTTCCGGGATCGCCATGACCGAAGCATGGGACAAACCATCGTAGACGAGATGTTCGTACACTTCATCACTGACGAGGATGATGTTCGTCCCCCGCAACATTTCAGCGATGCGGTGCAGGTCCGTTCGTCGAAGAACCGTGCCACCCGGATTGTGCGGCGAATTGATCATCAGGACCCGGGTACGGTCCGTTATGGCCTTGCCCACCAGCGACGCATCGAAATGCAGTTCATCTCCCAATGGCACATGGACCGGGATCCCGCCCACGGCCAGCACGGCCGGCGCATAACAATCATAAGAAGGGTCCATGATGATGACCTCATCTCCCGGATGAACGAGGGCAACGACAGCAGTGAAGAGTGCCTGCGTGGCCCCGGCGGTGACCGTCACCTCCGCTTCAGCATCATACTCCGCTCCGTAGATGCGATCCACCTTGCCAACGATGGCTTCCCTCAGCGCAGGAAGACCGGCCATTGGAGCGTACTGGTTCCGGCCATCACGCATGGCCCTCTCCACCAGATCAATGAGCTTCGGGTCGATGGGGAAATCCGGGAACCCCTGGGACAGGTTGATGGCTCCGACCTCCTGCGCCAACTGGCTCATGACCGTGAAGATCGTTGTTCCTGAGCGCGGTAGTTTGTCCGTTATATCGAGCGCTGTTCCCATGATCGGCATGATGCCGTGAAGCTAATCCATGGGCAGCGGTCCGCTCACATCCGTTCATTGGAGAAAAAAAGTCCCGGCCTTAGGCCGGGACTTTTCATGTGCTCCAGGGACCCTTGTCACCGCAGGCCTGGCAACACGTTACTCCTTGAAACCGACCATGATGGCCACGCAGCCTACGTGAACCATGTCCGTCTTTTCCTTTTCCGGAACCCAAACAATAACTTTCATCTGGGTGGTACTCGATGCTTTCAGGTCGAAATGCGGCTTCGGCTCCGGGGCGAGGCTTTCGAAAATGATCTTGTTATTCGTGTCCACCAATTTCCAATTCACCTCGCCCAGGATGGGATGGGCGCACACCAACACCCGGTACTGCTGACCCGAATAGAAAGTGAGGTTCACCTCCGCCTCCTCACCGGCAGCGAGTTGGGCGGCATTGAACGTTTCATTGAACTTGAATGGCGCCAGCTCTGGCACGCACTTGTTCTTGGCGAAGCTCCGGCATTGCGCCTGTGACATGGTAGCGAGCAGCAGGAAGGTCCCGGTGAGGAGAACGTTCAAGAGCATATATCGTACGTTGCGCATATCGGCGATCAGTTGATATAGGTATTGCGGACCTGTGCGGCCTTGTCCCGAATGGCGACCAATTGTGCATCCGAAAGAGATGCCATGGCCACTGCCCCTCCTACCACGGTCATGCCTTCCTCCTGCGTGATCGTGCTTTCACCGCTGCTTTCGACGGTTACATCCGTGAAAAGTTTGTTCAAGGCCTCCAGGTCGGCTTTCACTTTCGCGATCGAGGTCTCATCCCCCGGATAAGTTCCCATAAGGCCCACCAGATCACCAAGCGAGAGTTTCTGCTCAGCGATACGCTGACGCAGTTCGGGACTATCATTCGTAAGAGTCACCTGTGTAGCGATATACAAGCCTTCTATCCATCCACCAGCGATCATCAGGCCGCTCAGGTTCTCCCGTTCATTGTCCTTCAGGTACGCATCCACATCCCAATAAGTCTCGCTGATGATGCTCAACAACGAATCCCTGTCGTTCCGATTGCGCTCCATACGATCGACCGTGGATTGGTCAAAAGCATGGCTCACGTTCAATCGCTTGGCCAGGTTCTGGGCACACGCAGTGTACAGCATGCTCTCCTGTGTCTGGTTGAAGACGCTGGTATAACTCAGGTCCGCTCCATAAATGCCCAAGTTCAGTGCCTGCGCGGTGGAGGATGTGTAGCGATTGACGTTCTTCACGTCATTTAGGATCTTTCCGTTGTATTCAGCACCGGCCTTTTTCAACAGTGCCGCGGTCTCCATGGGAGAAGGAATGTTGAAGAAGATGTTCTTCGTCTTGCGGACCCGTTCGGTGCGGGTCGCATCGCCTTGGCCATCATCCACCTGCAGAGCATCCTGCTGTGTCTCATTGCCGCCGCAGGCAGCGAGCAGTCCAACAGCGAGCAGGAGCATGGGCCATCTGTTCGTTCGCATCGGTTTCATCGGATCGGTTAGGGACGGTTCAAAGGTGCCTCTGAGGTCAGCGGACATCAGTGTGCCTCCAGCCAGTTTTTCCCCACACCAATGTCAACAACAAGTGGAACGTCCAATTCCAATGCGTTTTCCATCAGCTTCTTCACAATACCCTTTACGTGATCCAGCTCGGAGCGTTTCACATCGAACACCAATTCGTCATGGACTTGAAGCAACAGGCGACTTGCCAGGTCCTCCTTGCATAAGCGCTCGTGAATGCGCACCATGGCAAGCTTGATGATGTCCGCTGCGGTTCCCTGCATGGGGGCATTGATGGCCACACGCTCAGCAGCCGACCGAACGGTCCCGTTGGCGTTTCGGATATCCGGCAAATACCGGCGGCGTCCCAGCATGGTCCGTATGTACCCGTGCTGCTGAGCGTAAGCGATCTGTTCATCCATGTACCCTCGCACACCAGGGAATTGGGCGAAGTAGTCATCGATGATCTGCTGCGCCTCGGAACGGGAGATCCCCAGGTTCTGGCTCAAACCAAAGGCACCCTGGCCGTATGCGATCCCGAAGTTCACCGCCTTCGCTCGACCGCGCTGTTCACGCGTCACGTCGCCCAGGTCCACATTGAACACCTTGGCCGCTGTCGCCGCATGGATATCCAGCCCCTCTTTGAATGCGGCCTGCATGTTCTTATCCCCGCTCATGTGTGCGATCACGCGCAATTCGATCTGACTGTAGTCCGCGCTCATCAGCACATGATCTGCGTCGCGCGGAACGAAGGCCTTGCGTATCTCACGACCTTTTTCCGTACGGATCGGGATGTTCTGCAGATTGGGGTCCTCACTGCTCAGTCTACCCGTAGCTGCCACCGTTTGCCGATAATTCGTATGCACCCTGCCGGTTGCCTGATCCACCATGGTGGGCAGTGTATCCACGTATGTTCCTTTCAATTTGCGCAGGCTCCGGTAATCCAGGATCATCGGAACTACAGGATGGGCAGCAATCAGTCCGCTCAAGACATCCTCACTGGTCCGGTATTGGCCCGTGCGCGTTCTCTTGGGGCTGTCCCCTCCGATCTTCAGGGTTTCGAAGAGCACGTCGCCGAGCTGCTTGGGCGAATCGATGTTGAAATCGATCCCTCCACATGCCGTGCGTATGCTTTCCTGCAAGCGCAGGATGTCCGATGCCAGCTCCTCGCTGAAGCTGTTCAGTGCTTTCACGTCCAACCGGATACCCTCCCTTTCCATGTCGGCAAGCACTTGCACCAATGGCATTTCCACATCGCGGAACAGTGATTCCAGTTCATCCGCCGGCAATTCCGGTTCAAGGTGCTTGTAGAGCCGCCAGGTGATATCCGCATCCTCTGCAGCGTATTCAGCTACCTCCTCCACAGGCACGTCCCGCATGTTCTTCTGGTTCTTTCCCTTGGGGCCGATCAACGCGGTGATGCTTACCGGCCTATACGCCAACAAGGTCTCCGCCATGTAATCCATACCATGTCGCAATTCCGGTTGCAACAAGTAATGCGCGACCATGGTGTCGAACAAGGGGCCCCTCAAGCGAACCCCATGTGCAGCCAACACATGGA
Organism: Flavobacteriales bacterium; assembly: GCA_024640205.1. Taxonomy (GTDB): domain Bacteria; phylum Bacteroidota; class Bacteroidia; order Flavobacteriales_F; family PHOS-HE28; genus PHOS-HE28. The sequence continues at coordinate 8,471 of JAHEFL010000005.1, forward strand.
GATCGTACTTGATGTTCTGACCCACTTTCAGGATCTTCTCATCCTCCAGAACGGACCTGAAGCGCTCCAGGATCGCCAACGCTTCGGTACGGTCCGCTGGGATCGGAACATACCAGCCCGTACCCGCCTTCCAGCAGAAGCTGAGACCGACGAGTTCCGCATGTCGTTCGTCAAGCCCGGTGGTTTCCGTATCCACGGCGAATCCTCCGGAGCTGCCCAGGGCTGCGATCAGATCTTGATGAGCGGCCTCCGTATCCGCTATCCGATAATCATGCGGTGTGCTTTCAAGTGTGGCCAGCTCTGTGCTTCCTCCCTCTTCGGACCCTGGTGTTCCTTCCCCCTCTTCGGAGAACATGTTCATCTGGTCCACATCGCCTGACCTGGGTCTCGCCGCGGCAGCCGGTGCGTTCAATGTGGCCTCCACACCGAGGACGTTCTTCAGGAGATTACGGAACTCCAATTCACTGAACACTTCCTTGATCTTCTCCTCGTCAGGTGGATCCAGGTGGAGTGCAGTATGGTCGATATCCACCGGTGCATCGATCAGGATGGTGGCCAGTTTCTTGGAGAAAAGCCCCTGTTCGCCGTGTTCGACCACGCGTTCCTTGAGCTTCCCTTTGAGTTCATCGGCCCGCTCGATCACCGCTTCCAGGCTTCCGAACTCCTGTACCAGCTTCATGGCTGTTTTCTCACCCACCCCCGGAATGCCTGGGATATTATCCACGGAATCGCCCATGAGGCCGAGGATGTCCTTCACCTGGTCGGTGCTTTTCAAGCCCCAGCGTGCGCATATCTCAGGAGGGCCCAAGATCTCAGGAGGGCTGCCGGAACGACCGGGTTTGTACATCAGGATCCGATCGGTGACCAACTGCCCGAAATCTTTATCCGGTGTGACCATGTACGTCGTATAGCCCTCGGACTCGGCCTTTTTTGCCAGTGTGCCGATCACGTCATCCGCCTCGTACCCGTCACTTTCCAGAATGGGGATGTTGAACGCTTCGATGATGCGGCGGATGTATGGTATGTTGCTCCGGATATCATCCGGCATCTCCTCCCGATTTGCTTTGTACTCCACGTGCTCCAGATGCCGGTCCGTGGGCGCGGCAGTATCGAACACAACTGCGATGTGCGTGGGTTTTTCCCGCTTGATCAGGTCCAGGAGGGTCAACGTGAAGCCGAACGCGGCGCTGGTGTTCAACCTCCGACTATTGATGCGAGGTGCTTTGATGAAACTGAAATAGGCCCTGTAGATCAGCGCGAACGCATCAAGCAGGAACAGGCGCTTGTCCTGGTCGGTCGAATTTCCGTTGGTCGGTTCGGGACCTTTCACTGGGTCGGACATGCGGGCAAGTTAGTGCCGGAAAGATCCATGGTCGGCGCCGTGGTGACGCACCGAGCTGCGAGATCCATGCAGGGGTCGGATCCCTGCGATCGATCGTGATCAGAGCTTCACGAAGGGGATGCGGACACCCTCTTGAACTTCGATGCGGATGACGTATGATCCGCTGGCCAGCGCGTTTACATCAAAGTGGGTAAGTTGACCCGTGATCCTTCCTTCGCCGACCAGACCACCAATAAGGTCATGGACCGTGAAGTTGGCCCCTGCCAGTTCCCTTTTAGTTCGGATCGTCAGCATACTCGATGTTGGATTGGGAAAGACGGAGGAACCATGGATCTGTTGACCAGAGATACCTGTGATGATCAACGTGTGGCAACCGGACATCCATGTGCAGCCATCCTCGGTAGCGATCACGGCATACGACCCTCCGGTCCACGGGGTGAAGAACTGCTCGTCAGCCCCGGGGATCGGGGCCATTCCCGCATTGCAATCCACCCACTGGTAGCTATCCGCCAACGCGTTCGCGTACAATTCCACTCCGGCCATGGTCACCGAAGTGTCCGCTGTGAACAACTCGAGGTCCACTGCTACCACCGCATCACATTCAATGGGATCACTGATGATCTGGAGGTAATTCCCCGGGAGGTCGTAGGTGACCCCTTCATAGGTGAAGTCTTCTCCAGGACACAGGGTCGCAGATACCAACGGAAGCGGTTGGCCGCTCAGCACGATATTATCGAAGCGATGATTCCCCCCTGTTCCGCCTGCATTGTTCCCGGAGAATCGTATTCGGAAAGCCAGATGAGGGTTGTTCCAAGTGGCTTGCTCACCGCTCAGGTCGAAGGATCTGATGGCATAATCCGAGGTCGCCAGCCAACCCGGCGGCAAGCTGTTCCAGACCTGTTGATCCGGATCCACCGTCCATGCCACGGCTTGTTGTTCCGCACCGTTTGGTGAGCGCATCGAAGCGAATGAAAGAACGAGCTCGCGATAACCAACGGAAGGAACCGCGATGATCAATTCCCGCACATCACTCGGATCCCTTGCGCGCAAACCACGTCCTGCAATGATCCCGCTCAGAGCGTTCAGTTCAGAGCCTTCCTCGTCCACGGTAGGATCCATGTAACCATCACCGCTTCCCAAGTAGGTGATCCCCGCACCGGGCACCATGCTCAGTTCCGGAAGTACCTCGGTCAATGCACCATCCGGGAGGTCATTGAAGTGCCAGTAGTGAACCACCTCGCGAGAACAGATCTCCGTTTCACCGAAGACCGCTGTCAGTGACATAGCGGTTGCCAGGTCCACGATCAAGGTGGGCTCGGTGCTTGATAGATCACCTTCCCAATAGAGGAAAACCGCACCCGGATAGGCATGCGCTGACACGGTGATGGGGACCGAACCGAAATACTCCCCCTGCCAGGGATAAGGGTCGGCATCCACCCCGTGCGTGCTTTCCAGGATATCGATGGAGTTCACGCGAACGTAACCCCTTTCCGTATGGGAAACATCCAACGTAACACTGTGCTGCGCAGGCAATGAGAAATGCGTCATCATCTCCTGCCGGGCGTGATCAGGACGGTCCTGTGCATAGGTGTGGAGCACATCGATGTTATAGTCCCACACGCCGAAGGAACCGGGCCTTCCCACCCAACGTGCGAAATGCTCGTCCATGTCCGGCGCCATCAGATCCCTGTTCGCCTGTATGATACCGCTCGTCACTTGCGTGCGGTACGCGGTGTTCAACATGTCGGCGTGCCGGTTCACGAAGTTGTTCCGGAAATCCGAATTAAGAAGCAACCTGCGGAACAGCAAGGTGGACCAGGAACCGAAGCCGTTCCCGGAAGGGCTAATGGCCCACCCCAGGTAATCGAAACTGGCATCCCTGCCGCCATAATAACCGAAACCGAAGTCCGTGTCATACATCATCCACCTCCACCTGCCATCGTGCGGATGCGGAGCCTCTGGGAGGTATTCCACATTACGCTTGCGATACATCTTCAGGTTGTTATGCGGCCAATCGGTATTGCCGATGAAGATGCAGGCCGATTGAAAGTCGATGAAGTCATCCACGTCCATCCTGGTCAGGACATCATCGTAGATCGCATCCTCTGAAATATCTGAATTCGCCACCAGGTCGATCATGTCGAGGTAATGGTCCGCCGAACCCTCCACCACCGAAGCGTTGATCTCCAGAAGGTCCAGGTCCTGCTGCTCGATCCCGTATTTCCGTTCGATATAAAAGCGATCAAGTCGCTCGCGTACATGGTGGACACCCCAATACTCCCCATTGATGAACAGGGAGATCGATCGCGCATCCTGCGTCGCAAAGCGCATATGCTCCACCATTTTCTGCATGCTGATATCACGCAGATTGGTATGTGTCTCATCATTCCCACCATTCCTGATCAGAAGGCGCTTGTACTTCTCATCGGTTTGATCCAGGAAAATGGGATAACCAAGGTCATTCTCCCCGTATTCACTTCGGAAATACATTTTCATCGACTTGCGTGGTCGCGCCAGCGTCCAATTGCCATGCATTCGGAAGCCTGCATCGATGACATGGTCCCGCGCATTCTGCTGCGGACCGAAGAGCTCCATGGTCAGGGGATACTCCGTGTCCCGATGGTAATTTGCGTCAGCCCCATCCCAGATCGCATTACCCGGGTTCGCAGATCGCCAGTCCTCAAAGTCGGATCCCGCGGTATACAGACCGTTCCCGTAGGCGAACATGTTCGCTTCATCCGTGGAAAGTGCGACAATTGGAAGTTCGTAAGGGTTCGAACCATCGGGCGTGATGAAATAGGTCTGCGTTGCGACCGGACTGGCGACATAATCTTCCTTGAACGCCCTGGCCTTGATGACCACGCCTTTTCGCACTGGCGTCACCGGCATGAACGGGGCCGGATGATCCGCGGAAAAGGTCGTTGCCTTCATGCTCAGATCGTTGGGTCCGGAACCCGTGCCGTCGATCACGATCGATGCGACCTGGACGAAGGAACGCATGGTGTCGCTCAATAAGGGACCGATTGGGTCGCCCGGATCCTCCGGGTACTGGTTCTTGTACTGAAAAGCCTCGCCCGCCACACGATCGGGACCCGGTACGGAGCCGTCGAGCGAGTAATAGATCGTCACACCGGGATCAGGGCTGGTAATGTCGATGGATATCGGTGCGACATGGAACCCGGACGGGACCGAGAACTCCAGAGGTTGCAAATACCCAAGGATCCCCGTGCCGGATGCGTTCGTCGCCAATGGCGTCGGGGTATTGAAGAACACCCATGTCGCTCCGCCATCAACATCCAGACCGTAGGACACATCCGTGGTCTGTGGACCGAAACTCATCGTGTCCACCAGGGTAATACCATTCGGTTCACGGATCTGCACGGACTCCCCTGCGGATGACAACGCGAAGCCAAGATGCGTGACACCTTGGACCGGCAGGCCACTGGCCCATAGCAGGAGATAGCCCCCGGCTGGAACGGTCAGTAAAGCGGGATCCCCCACCAGTTGATGCTTGAACGGAAGGGCCGGATCATCCGTGATGAAATGGCCCACCAGCACATAGGGCTCCGTTCCCGGATTGTACAACTCGATCCAATCTGGGTATGCTCCCGTCCCATCAGCGATCGTGGCGTCATTGGATGCCATGATCTCATTGACGTGGACGGCATGGGTAAGCTGTGCCTGTGCGCATAGCCCAAGCGACACGAGAGAGAGCGATAAGAACAGATATCGGCTTCGTTGGAACATGGATCAGGCTGGCATTCAGATATACGATACGTGATCGGTCGTAGATGCGCGCTGATCCATCATTCTCCGAATGGCATGGAGCCTGAGGACAATAGCGCACATGGATAGTAACCTTGCAAAACTAGGCCCTTGACCACGTACGGTCCAATCGTGGGTCGGAGGTTCCGCACACCGGATGGTTGATGCCTGTGGATCCGAACCTTTCGCTCGTCAATGCATCTGTCTGATGCCGATCCCCTATTTTGCCCTTGCCCATGATGGAGAATGAGATGGTGGAAACGCGCCTTGCGTTGATCGCACGCAAGGCGAACGGACTGGTGGAGACACGATTCAAGGAGGAGGCCTTGATCGATGATGAAGGGATGCGTGAGAACATCCGGACACGGAGGCAATTGTGCGGGGAGAAACCGCATGCCTTGCTCACAGTGATCCCGTCGGATGTACAATTCGCAACCACCATCATGTCTCCGGACCTGATGCCCGATGAGGAGGACAGGGCCAAGATCAAGGCGATCGCTTTGGTGGCACCGGAAGGTATTCCGGGCATGATGGCACGGCTCTACTTCTCCTGCTTCCCTGCCGTTGCTGCCACGCGCATATTCTCCGACGAGGCCACCGCCATGATCTGGCTTGAACCTCACCTCACGATCTCGGAGAACTGATCACATTCCCACCGTATTCTATTTGAACGCCGGTATGCCGGTCACCTCCGCGCCTGTGATGAGTAAGTGAATGTCGTGGGTCCCTTCGTAGGTCACCACGCTCTCCAGGTTCATCATGTGGCGCATGATGGGGTATTCGTTGGTGATCCCCATGCCTCCCAGGATCTGCCGTGCTTCGCGGGCCACCGTCAGGGCGAGATGCACGTTGTTCCGTTTCGCCATGCTGATCTGCGCCGTGCTGGCACGCCCTTCGTTCCTGAGCACACCAAGACGCCAGGTGAGCAACTGTGCCTTCGTGATCTCCGTGATCATCTCGGCCAGTTTCTTCTGCGTTAGTTGGAATCCCCCGATCGGCTTGCCGAATTGGACGCGCTCCTTGCTGTAACGCAGGGCCGTGTCATAGCATTCCATGGCCACACCCAAGGTACCCCAGGCGATGCCATAGCGGGCGCTATCCAAACAGCCCAATGGAGCGCCAAGACCGCTCTTGTTCGGCAGGAGATTGGACTTCGGAACCTTCACCTTGTCAAATACGAGCTCCCCCGTGGGGCTGGCACGAAGACTTAGCTTCCCATGGGTGGTCGGTGTGGTGAATCCTTCCATTCCACGTTCCACGATGAGTCCGTGGATCCGGCCCTCGGTATTCTCAGCCTTTGCCCACACCACCGCAATATCCGCCAAGGGACTGTTGCTGATCCACATCTTCGCCCCGTTGAGGAGATAATGATCCCCCTTGTCCTGAAAGGTCGTGACCATGCCGCTCGGGTTGCTGCCATGGTCAGGTTCGGTCAGTCCGAAACACCCGATCTTGGTGCCGGCAGCCAACTGGGGCAACCATTTCTTCCGTTGCTCCTCGTTCCCAT
>JAHEFL010000233.1 GCA_024640205.1 Flavobacteriales bacterium
GTCCTCCAGCTTTGCCCCTTGCAACGGACCGGACCCGGCACCTATCGACTGACACTGGCCAAAGGAAAAGTGAACCACTATACCTACCGTAACGGCGTCCTTCAGGAGATATTGGTGGAGCGAACGTTCTTCGATCTGGTATTCCGAAGGGCCTGAGCCATTTACCGATTACCATTCCTACGGTCCGACCGCCGTTCATGTAACCGCGTCCGTTCACGGTCGTCGGTCAGGTACTTTCGCGGTTCATGATCAAGCTCACGGGGATCCGTAAGTCCTATCGGATGGGAAGCAACATCCTCCAGGTCCTGAAAGGGATCGACCTGGAGATCGCTGAAGGGGAGCTGGTGAGCATCATGGGCTCCAGCGGATCCGGAAAAAGCACCCTGCTGAACATCATCGGCATACTGGATAATTACGACCGCGGAGCATACCATTTGGATGGGATGCTCATTAAGGATCAAAGCGAGGCGGAGAACGCCCGACTAAGAAGCAGGTACATCGGTTTCGTTTTCCAGAGCTTCAATTTGATCGGCTTCAAGAACGCGATGGAGAATGTGGCCCTTCCGCTCTATTATCAGGGCGTTTCGCGAAAGCGAAGGAATGAACGGGCATTGGAGCTCCTGGAACGTGTGGACCTGAAGGAGTGGGCACACCATATGCCGAACGAGCTGAGCGGTGGGCAGAAACAGCGGGTGGCGATCGCGCGAGCGCTCATCAGTGAACCGAAGATCATCCTGGCCGACGAACCGACCGGTGCGCTTGACAGCAGCACGAGCGAGGACGTGATGAAGCTTTTGATCGATGTCAATCGCAACTCCCGTATCACCGTGGTCATCGTCACCCACGAACGGGAGGTCGCGGCATCCACGCAGCGGGTCATCACCTTGCGTGATGGCCTCATAGAGAATGCTCATCTCGACCCTTCCAGCATATTGATCGATGTTCGATAGAGAGCTATGGGGTGAAGTGCTGCAAAGCGTGGGGAAGAACAAACTCCGGGCGTTCCTGACCGGATTCGCAGTTTTCTGGGGCATCTTCATGCTCATCATCCTGCTCGGTACCGGATCCGGCCTTCGCAATGGCTTTGAGTACGGATTCCGGAATACCGCAACCAACAGTATCCGGATCGGAGGGAGCCAAACGAGTAAGCCGTGGAAAGGCTTGCCGGCTAACCGGGATATCCAACTCAACGAAGGGGATATCGAGGCTCTTCGGAACGCGATCCCGGGCATGGAACATATCCGGGGTCGATACCGTGTTTGGCGCGGTGCCAGCCAATTGCAGTACGGCCGAAACTATGGCAGCTACAGCATTCGAGGCCTAGGACCGGAAAGCCTTCCCTTGGAGAACCAGATCGTCCTCCGCGGCCGTTTCATCAACGAGGTGGATGAACGGGAGGAGCGCAAAGTGATCGTGATCGCGGAAGATTCCCAGAAAGAGCTCTTCAAAGAGGAGGACCCTTTGGACAAATGGGTGAACGTGAACAGCGTACCCTTCCTAGTCGTGGGGATCTATGAGTTCGAGTCGGGCGGACACAATACCATGGAACGGAGCCCTGTTTTCATTCCCTTGAGCGCGGCGCAAAAAGTGTTCAACGCGGACCAGGACGTGGATGACATCATGTTCAGTTTCGCGGATGCCAGCATAGAGGGTGCCAAAGAAGCCGAACTCAGGGCGATCCATACCCTGGCGCGCAGGCACAATTTCGACCCGACGGATGAACGGGCGCTCTGGGTATCGAACAATGTGGAGAACGTGGGACTGATCGACAACATATTCAATGGGATCACTGCCTTTCTCTGGTTCGTCGGGATCGGAAGTTTGATCGCAGGTATCGTGGGGATCAGCAACATCATGCTGATCGTTGTGAAGGAGCGTACCCGGGAGATCGGTATAAGGAAGGCCTTGGGCGCGACCCCTGCCAATGTGGTCGGCCAGGTCATGTTGGAGGCGGTATTCGTCACGGCGCTTGCGGGCTGGATGGGCCTTGTGCTCGGCATTCTGCTGATGGAGGGTATCGCCAATACGGTACCGGGAAGTGAGTTTTTCCGTGACCCTTCCATTCAATTGGATGTAGCGCTCTGGGCCCTGTTCGCGTTGATCGTGGCCGGAACCATGGCTGGTCTCATTCCTGCGAGGCAGGCGGCCGCAATACGACCCATAGAGGCGTTAAGGGATGAATAGCCATGTTCGATAGGGATCGCTGGGACGAGATATGGATGACGCTGAGCCGCAATAAGCTGCGCAGCGCCCTCACCATGTTCGGTGTGGGCTGGGGCATCTTCATGCTCGTGCTGATGCTGGGCATGGGCAATGGCCTAAGCAATGCTGTGCTTGGTGGTTTCGAAGGCTTTGCCACGAACAGTTGTTTCATCTGGACCATGCCCACGACCAAACCTTACGCCGGCTTTCAGCGGGGTCGACGGTTCAATTTCGACAACGAGGACATCAGCCTGATCAGGAATAATGTCGAAGGGATCGATATCTGCTCACCCCAATTGCAATTGGGCGGCTGGCGCGGTGGCAACAATGTGAGTTATGAAAACCGCACTTCCGCTTTTCCAGTCTATGGTTCGGAGCCCGAAGTACTCCTCGTCGAATCCATGAACATCCATACCGGCAGATTCCTGAACCACCAGGACCTGATGCAGGAACGAAAGGTCTGTGTGATCGGCGAGGAAGTGGTCGCCCGACTGTTCGAGGAAGAGGACCCAATGGGCAAGTACATCAAGATCAACGGCGTGTATTTCCAGGTCGTTGGTCTGGGAAGGAAAAAGAGCAACGCGGAGATGGGTGAGAACCCGGATGCGAAGATCTATGTACCGTTCACCACGTTCCAAAAAGCATTCAACAGCATCAATATGGTGCATTGGTTCACCATCGTGGCCAAGCCGGGTGTGGACGTGGCACGCGTTGAATCGGACATCAAGGAGTTGATGGCGCGCAAGCACCGTGTGGATCCCACGGATGAGAATGCCTTCGGAAGCTGGAACATGCAGACCATGTTCAACCGGATGAACGGATTGTTCATTGGGATCGCAGGGCCCAGTTGGTTCGTAGGGATCTGTACGTTGCTGGCGGGGGTCATCGGTATCGGGAACATCATGCTCGTTAGCATCCAGGAACGCACCAAGGAGATCGGCATCCGGCGCAGCATCGGTGCCACCCCCAGAAGCATCACGGGCCAGATCGTACAGGAAGCCCTGACCTTGACCGTCATTGCTGGATACTTCGGCCTTCTGATCGGGGTCGGTGTACTGGAACTCACCCGCACGTATGCCGGCGATGGGGACTACTTCAAGAATCCTGGCGTGGATCTGCGCGTGGCCCTGATCGCCTTTGCCGTACTGATCCTCAGCGGCCTTTTCGCAGGCCTGCTGCCCGCCAGGCGGGCCTTATCCATCAAAGCGATCGATGCTCTCCGGAGCGAATGACCTTCGAGAATCCAACAGAACGACCAACATGAAACGGATCTTCAAATACCTGCTTATCCTTGGCTTGGGAGCGCTGTTCATATGGACGATGTATTTCCTCTACCAGAAAAGCGCGAGCCGTCCGGACCGCTTTGAACTGGTTCAAGCCACGAAGAACAATATCCTGAAAAAGACCGTTGCGAACGGTAAGATCGTGCCTCGCAAGGAGATCCTGATCAAGCCCGTGGTCAGTGGTATCATAACCCAATTATTGGTCGAAGCGGGCGACCAAGTGAGCAAGGGCGATGCCCTGGCCAAGATCCAGATCGTACCGGACATGCTGAGCCTCAGCAATGCCGAGAACAGGGTAAGGACGACGGAGATCGGTGTTCAGAACGCCCGGATGACCTTCGACAGGAACAAGCCCCTGGCGGACAAGGGGGTGATTCCTGCAGCGGAGATGCAGACCTTCGACATCGCCCTGCGGAACGCCGAACAGGAGCTTGCTGCTGCCCAGGAAGCGCTCCAGGTGGTTCGTGATGGGATCAGCCGGAACAGCGCAGGGAACACCGTTGTTCGAAGTACGATCAATGGCATGGTGCTCGATGTGCCGGTCAAGGAAGGCAACAGCGTGATCGAGCGCAACAACTTCAATGAAGGCACCACGATCGCTGCGATCGCGGATATGAACGACCTGATCTTCGAAGGCAAGGTGGACGAGAGCGAAGTTGGCAAGGTTCGCCTCGGGATGCCGGTGGTCATCACGGTGGGTGCGATCGACAACGCCACATGGGATGCCGAGCTGGAGTACATCGCCCCGAAAGG
>JAHEFL010000234.1 GCA_024640205.1 Flavobacteriales bacterium
CCAATGGTCGGTGGTTGGGCATCGGGAATGAACGCCTTTCTGGAGGAACGCACCATCCAAGTCACATAAAGTATCAGCAGTGCGGTCAGGAAGATCCCTTCCAAGCGCGTGATCCGGTCATCCCACAGGCAACCTGTGAAAAGAACCGCCGAAACCATCATTACAGGCCAGTGGATCCTCTGCGCATCCCGATCCGGTTGAATGGGAAAGATCAGTACGCAAGCCCCGAGCACAAGGCTGATGTTCGCGATATTCGAACCGATCACATTCCCGACGGCCATCACACTGCTCCCTTTCATGGCTGCCATCAAGCTGACCAGCAGTTCCGGGGCCGAGGTGCCGATGGAGACCACGGTGAGCCCGACCACGAGCGGGGAGATCCTAGCACGCAGAGCAAGGTCCACAGCGCCCCTGACCATCAGTTCCGCACCCACCACGAGGACGATCAGACCCGCCAAGGCCATCAACACATACATCAACTCGTGGGGTTATCGTCGGGCGCTGTTGACGGGTCCTCATTGGGTAGTAACGGATCACTCGTGCTTTGCGCTGAACGGCGCTGGTCCTCCATCGTGCGCTTGATATCCTGCGCATTGCGATGGATCTCGCGTTGCACGTCCTGGCTGGCATCCCTCATCTGCCGCATGGTCCGTCCCAGCGTCCTGGCGATGTCCGGTATGCCTTTGGAGCCGAAGAATAACAGCACGAATAGTAGGACGACGATAAGTTCCCCTCCACTAATGCTGAAAAACTGAACGATACCCATGAGCAGGGGCTAAAAGTAGGAAGTCCCACTCGCGGTGGGACTTCCTGGAGTGTCGTGAGAAAATGCCCTATGCCTGGTTCCGGTCCTTGCCCTTCAGAAGGTCAACCACGACCGCACTGGCCACGAACACGGATGAGTACGTTCCGACCAGGATACCGATCAGCAGCGCGAAGATGAACCCCTTGATCGCAACACCACCCAGCATGAAGATGATCAACAGAACCAACAGGGTGGTCAATGAGGTGTTCATCGTACGACCCAACGTTGAATTGATCGCCTTGTTGATCACAACTTGATGCGGTTCACGCTTGTGGTCGACCATGTATTCACGGATCCGGTCGAATACGACCACCGTATCGTTGATCGAATAACCGACCACGGTGAGTATGGCCGCGATGAAGGCTTCGTCGATCTCCATGGAGAAGGGCATGAACTTGTACAACAAGGAATACAGCCCCAAAAGGATCAAGGCATCATGCAACAAGGAGATCAATCCACCGAGCCCGTACTGCCAGTTCTTGAACCGGACCGCGATGTAGATGAAAATGAAGAGCAGGGCGACGGACAAGGAACTGATGGCCTTCACCTTGATATCATCGCTTATCGTGGGGTCCACTTTTCTGGACTCCGTGACCTCATATCCCAGATCGAGGGCGGCCAATCCTTCTTTTAGTCGGGTATCGACTTGCTCATCCACTTCCGTTCCGGTCTCATTGACCAGGTAATTGGTGGTCACCTTTACCTGCCTGGCCCCACCGTAGGTTTTCACGTTAACGGTGTTCTGGATACCCTCCTCGTCAACGAAGCGCGGCTCCAATGCTGTGCGGACATCATCCACCCGTACATCCTGATCGAACTTCACCACATAGGTGCGTCCACCGCTGAAATCCACGCTCCAGTTGAACCCGTTGGTGGCCATGGACACCAGGCCGGCAGCGATGATGAGGCCACTGATGGCGTAGTAGATCTTCCGCTTCGACATGAAATCATAGTTCGCCGTAGCGAATACGTTGGCACTCCATCCGTTCCACACGCTGAACGGCTTGCCTTTGTCCAGTCGAGAGGTGATGATCATCCTGCTGAGGAACAGCGCGGTGAACAAGGATGTGAGAATACCGATCCCCAGCGTGGTCGCAAAGCCCTTGACAGGGCCGGTACCACCCAGATACAGGATCACTGCCACGATCAGGGTCGTCACGTTCGAGTCGATGATCGCGGAGAATGCTCCCTTGTATCCAAGGTCCACAGCACTCTTCAGCATCCGACCATTCCGGATCTCCTCCCTGATACGTTCGAAGATGAGCACGTTGGCATCCACTGCGATACCCATGGTAAGCACGATACCGGCGATACCGGGAAGCGTTAGAGCAGCCTGCAGGGAGGCCAGCGTACCGATGAGCACGAAAAGGTTAACGAGCAAGGCCAGGTCAGCCACCCAGCCAGCATGTGCATAGTAGACGATCATATAGATCATTACCAGGATCAAGGCGATGATGAAGGAGATCATGCCAAGGCGCACGTTCTCACTACCCAGCGAAGGACCCACCACGGTCTCCTCGATGATCCGGGCCGGTGCAGGAAGAGCACCTGCCTTGAGGATATTGGCAAGGTCATCGGCTTCCTGGATCTGCTTGTTCAGGTCCCCGGTACCCAGGGTAATACTAGACCGACCACCGGCGATCTCACTCTGGACCACTGGAGCACTATACACCAACTCGTCCAACATGATCGCAACTGCCCTCCCGATATTATCGCCGGTCATCACCTTCCAAACCTGCGCTCCTTCAGGGTCCATCTGCATGGTCACCTCAACGTCCCCTTTCATGTTGAAGTCCTGGGCCGCGTTGATGATCGAACTTCCATCCAGCTTGGGTTTGCCACCGCGAGGCACCTTCAGTGCAAAGAGGTTCAGCACCTGTGCGGACCCACCATTCTGCAATTCGATCTGGTCCGGCTTCGCAGCCCAAGCCAGCTTCGCATCCGAGGGCAACGCACCGCGCACCGCAGGCATCCGGAGATAAGTGTTCACCTGTGCCGTATCCGCCACACGGGCATATCCTACTACAGGGCCGCGGATGAGGTTGAAACCACCCGCTTCCGACTGGAATACGGAAGGGGTAAGGACTGCGAACAAGGGGTTCTTCCGGGCCAATTCCTCACGATCCGCCTCGGCGTCCATGAGATCCTCGACCTCGGTCGTATCCAACTTGGACGTATCCTGCGCCAATGCAGCATCATTGACCATTGTCGTATCGGAAGCCAAACTGTCGACGGACAGGCTATCCATAGCGGTCGTATCCGTTGCAGCGAGGTCCGGATGGAGCTTCAGCGCAAGGCGGTTGTTCGCCTCCTCCATGAAGGAATAGATCTCCGAATTCTCGTAGGTCTCCCAGAATTCCAGGTTGGCGGTGCTCTGAAGAACCTTACGTACGCGGTCCTTGTCCTTCACACCTGGCAATTCGATCTGGATCCGGCCGCTGAATTGTTGCTTCTGGATGCTGGGCTGTGCGACACCGAACTTGTCGATACGGGTCCGGAGGATCTTCTCCGTGTTGTTCAATGCAGCTGCCGCCTCGGTCTTCAGGGCTTCCAGATAATCATCATCGGTACCCTCGCGATCAAACATGTCCTTCCGCTCCGGGGTGTAGAAAATGGCGGACAGGGGACCGTGATCCGGTATCTTGGCGTACTCCTCACCAAAAACGGTGATGAAATTCGCGTCCGTGCTGCGCATACGCTCCTTCGCACTGGCTATGGCCGCTGTGAAAGCCGGGTCGGAGCTGTTTTCGCTGAGGTTCACCACGAGCTCCGGAATGCTCACCTCCAAGGTCACGGCCATCCCTCCTTTGAGGTCGAGACCCAGGTTGATCTCCTTTTCCTTGCACTCACTGTACGTATACCCCAACAGCGGATATACGCGCTCCTCGGAGCGATCGCGCAGGATCGCATTCTCGAAGTCCAGTTCGAGCGACTGCCTGTCCAGGGAAGCTGTGTCAGGCGTTGCATTGAAGACCGAATCGGTCCTGATCAATGCTTCCTCCCTGGCCTGGCTTTCCATACGGCCTGTGAAGAATGAAAAGGACAACTGATACGCACACGCCAGCGCCAGCAAGATCGTAAAGATCCAAAGCGCGCCTTTATTCTGCATGACCGAAGGGGGTTTCTTTTTAAGAGGCGGCAAATATAGCGTTGTTGCCCTTCCCACAGTGGTGCGTGAAATACATGGCGAGGGTCTGTACAAGTACCGATAGCCTGCAGGTTAACTTTGAGGCACCAGGGTACGGGAGTAGGGGAACGACTTTAAAGGTCCCGCATACCATTGGCTTAATGCTCGAACAGTCATGAACAACCTCCGCCCGATCACCGCGTTACTGCTTGCCGTGTCGGTGATAGTGCCTTGCCACGCCCAATTGGACCTGCATTTCGATGGCACGGTCCCCCTGGTAAGGAATGGTGATC
>JAHEFL010000235.1 GCA_024640205.1 Flavobacteriales bacterium
CTTTTCGAGCACCTCACCCTCCGCATTGTAAAAACGGAAAATGGGTTCGGCAAAAACGCTCGTAAGCGCGAAGAACCCACAACCCAACAGGAAGTTCATCCAAATGGCGATCGGTACAAGTCCCTTGATGTCATCAATGCGATCCGCGCCGTAGTATCTCGCGACCACTGCAAGCACGGCGCTCCGGGTCTGGGCCAGCACCCAAACGACGAGCAGGAAGAAACTACTGCCTTTCCCCACTGCCGCCAGGTCCGCGGTACCGAGGCGACCTACGAAAGCCGTATCCACCAGTGCGATCACCGGTTCGGCGATGCCAGCAATGATGGCCGGGACCGCCAGCCTGTCCAGATCCCTTCTGGTGATCGCCGTCCGCGTCATACGGCAAGCAAAAGAGGCGCGATCCGCGCCTCTTTCATGTTCCATGATGATCTCGCCGGACGTCTCATTTCATTCCTTTCTCAAGGTCTTCCCGCAATGCGGCCATGAAGCCTTCACTGGTGAGATAATGTTCGGATGTCGTGGCGTCGCCATGGATGCACATGGCCAGATCCTTGGTCATCTTTCCGGACTCAACGGTCTTGACGCATACCTCCTCCAACTTGGTGCTGAAATCGATCAACGCTTGGTTGCCATCCAACTTACCACGGAAGGCCAAGCCTCTTGTCCAGGCGAAGATGCTGGCGATCGGATTCGTGCTCGTCGCCTTCCCTTGCTGATGCTGGCGATAATGCCTTGTGACCGTCCCATGGGCGGCTTCGGCCTCCATCGTCTTGCCATCAGGGGTGACGAGAACACTTGTCATCAGGCCCAGGGAGCCAAAGCCTTGCGCCACGGTGTCGCTCTGCACATCGCCATCATAGTTCTTACAGGCCCATATGAAGCCTCCGTTCCATTTCATGGCAGCGGCCACCATGTCATCGATGAGGCGGTGCTCATATACGATCCCTGCTTTTTTGAAATCCGACTGGTATTGCTTCTCGAAGATCTCCTGGAAGATGTCCTTGAACCTTCCATCGTACTTCTTCAGGATGGTATTTTTCGTGCTGAGGTACAAGGGCCACTTCTTCTGCAACGCCAGGTTGAAACAGCTGTGCGCGAAGCCTTCGATGCTCTCGTCCGTGTTGTACATGCTCATGGCAACACCGCCCCCCTGGAAATCATAGACGTTCCAGGTTTGTGCCTCACCGCCTCCTTCCGGCGTGAATGTCATGGTGAGCTTTCCCTTACCCTTGATCACGGCATCGGTGGCGCGGTATTGGTCGCCGAAGGCATGTCGCCCGATGACGATCGGTTTGGTCCAACCGGGCACAAGGCGCGGTATGTTACTGATCACGATCGGCTCACGGAACACGGTGCCACCAAGAATGTTCCGGATGGTCCCGTTCGGACTTCTCCACATTTGTTTCAGACCGAATTCCTCCACGCGCGCTTCATCGGGTGTGATGGTCGCGCATTTGATCCCTACGCTGTGCTTCTTGATGGCATTGGCGGCCTCCACGGTCACCTTGTCATCGGTCGCGTCGCGGTGCTCCATCCCCAGGTCGTAGTACTCGATCGGAACATCCACGTAGGGAAGGATCAACTGGTCCTTGATCCACTTCCAGATGATGCGGGTCATCTCATCTCCGTCGAGCTCCACCACGGGATTGCTCACCTTGATCTTCGTCATCGGATAACGCGTTGAGGGATTGTTTTTGAGGCCGCAAAGGTAGCCGTTACACGCTACGCCTTCCTGCTGTGTCCCTTTACGAGAGAGCGATAATGCTCAAGGGCTTCCTGGATCTGTGCCGCCGAGATGGCCACGTCCACTTTCGCTTCCCCGATATCCGTGAGCAAGCTGAACCGGAAGCTTCCCTCCGAATTCTTCTTGTCATTCCGCATCAGGGCGATGATGCGATGTGGATCGGAACTTTCCATGCGGTAGGTAGGGTACAGATCCAGAAGATGTTCGACCACCTGGTCGTGTGCTCCCCTGTCCAAGGAACCGGTACGCCAGCTTAGCCACGTTTCGCAGACCATGCCGGCAACGACCGCTTCGCCATGCAACAAGCTGCGATGGGGGCTTTCCCAGGAGTGCGCCTCGATCCCGTGGCCGATGGTGTGCCCGAAGTTGAGCACTTTGCGCTGATCGTGCTCTCGAGGGTCCCGCTTCACGATCCCGGCCTTGATCTCTGCGGAATGTTCAATGAGCAGGGCCAGCGTTCCCAAGTCCTGCAGAGGAGCGGTACGTACAGCGTCCCAATGTTTGGCGTCCTGCACAAGACCGTGTTTTACCATTTCGGCGACACCATTCATGAGTTCCCGTTTACCGAGGCTTTTGAGGAACATGGGATGGATGTATGCGGCGGCGGGATCATGGAAGGCGCCCACCATGTTCTTCACCCCGAAGAGGTCGATACCTGTCTTTCCTCCGATGCTGGCGTCCACCATACCCATCACGGAGGTGGGAACATTGTGGAACGTGATCCCGCGTTTGTAGGTGGCGGCAATGAACCCACCCAGATCGCTGATCACACCACCACCCAGGTTGATCAGGTGGCACTTTCGATCGGCCTCACTGTCCATGAGGTGTCTCCAGATATCCTGGCACACGGCCAGGCTCTTGGATGGTTCCCCGGGAGGGACCGCGATCGTGGACGCTTCCCGAAGGGTGGGTACATGGGCCAATAATTCCGGCAGGCAATGCCTCAAGGTGTTCGTATCCCCCAGGATGAAGAAGGCGGAGGCAGTGCTCGCGGATCCTATCTCCTGATCCAGGACGCGCAGAGCATCCGGGCCGATCACCACGGGATGACCACCGGCATCGACTTTACGAACATCCAAGGAGGCAGTACCCATTCCTACTTTTGGCCGCCCGGCGGCGTACACCAAAGGAACGAAGGAACCCGCCATCCCCAACGATCCTCCATGGACAGCAGTGGAACCAGCACCCAGCACACCTCCGGACATGCTACGGAGAGCGACCGGGTGATGCCTGATCTCAGCAATACGACCATCGCCTTCGCGCACATGTCGTCCTGGGACCTATGGCGGGCGACCTGGTTGTTCCGCATCATTGGGAACCGCCGGATCTCAGCGGTCGGACAGGCGATCACGAAGGTGGCTTTGGCACTCCACCTGCCCATTAAAGGCATGATCAAGGCCACCATCTTCAAGCAGTTCTGTGGGGGCGAGACGATCGAGGAGAGCCTGGGTACAGCGGAAAAGCTTGCTGAAAGTGGGATCGGTACGATCCTGGACCACAGCGTGGAAGGGCAGGACGATGAGGAAGCCCTCGACCATGCCATGCACGAAGTGCTCCGCACCATTGCTGCGGCAAGTGAGCGGAACGATATACCGTTCTGCGTGTTCAAGCCGACTGGTATCAGCCGAACCGAACTGCTTGAGGAAGTGAGCAGCGGTAAGGAGTTGGGACCCGATGAGATGGAGGAGTGGGCCCGTGTACAGGGAAGGATGGAACGCCTGTGCCAGGCAGCCTTCGATGCGGACGTCCCCTTGTTGGTGGATGCCGAAGAGAGTTGGTTGCAACCGGCCATCGATGGGATGGTCGAGCGGATGATGCAACGCTTCAATACCAAGAAGGCCATCATCTACAACACGCTTCAGCTATACCGGCATGATCGGCTGGATTTCCTTCGTACCTGCCTGGTAAAGGCGGAGGGGGAAGGCTACCACCTGGGCTTGAAGTTGGTGCGTGGCGCCTACATGGAAAAGGAACGCGAGCGCGCCCGGGTGATGGGCTATCCGTCCCCGATCCACGAGGATAAGGCTGCTGTGGATAGCGATTATGACGCAGCCATCGAACTGTGTCTCGATCACCTGGAACGGATCGCGTTCATGGCCGGAACGCACAATGAGAAGAGTTCAATGCTCCTGGCCCGCCTGATGGATGAGCGCCGTATTCCCCATACGGATGAACGGATCTGCTTCGCCCAGCTGCTGGGGATGAGCGATAACATCAGTTATAACCTGGCCGCTGCCAATTATCGCGTGGCGAAGTATGTTCCCTATGGCCCGGTGCGCAAGGTGCTTCCCTACCTCATCCGTCGCGCTGCGGAGAACACGAGCGTGAAAGGCCAGACGGGAAGGGAACTGGGCATGATCATGAAGGAACGAGCGCTCCGTCGCTGGCACCGCCCGGATCGGGAATAAGGTCCCTCGACCGTTCGAACCAATTCACTCGCCCAATTGGGCATATCGGCCTAGTTTGGAGTT
>JAHEFL010000236.1:0-1180 GCA_024640205.1 Flavobacteriales bacterium
GCACGTCCATGCCATGGGTCCGCGTATCGTAGCCGCACACGATGGCATCCCCTTGTGTGGCCGGTATGTAGCACGTGAGGATCTTCATCATCGTACTCTTTCCGGCGCCGTTCGGTCCGAGGAACCCGACCACTTCACCCGCCCCGATCTCGAAGGAGACGTCGTCGAGTGCCTTTTGCTCCCCGTAGTGCTTCGTGATATGACGAACCGAAATGGCCATGGCGGCAAAGGTATCCGCCGGTGGCACTGTTCATTCGCATGTTCGGGCAATTCGCGGTTCATTCTACCCATGTCCGACCCGACCTTTGTCGAACATCATGGAACCAAAAGGAATGCAATCCACCCATGCCTGAGGGCTTGATCATGCGCAGTACCGGAAGCCGTTACCTCGTGCGCGGGGAGGACGGTTCACTGCACGAGTGTGTAGCGCGTGGCAAGCTGCGGATCAAAGGCTGGAAGAGCACGAACCCCTTGGCCGTCGGGGACCATGTGGAATTCGAGGCGCAGGCCTCTGCCGATCTCCCGGGCTCGGTGATCGACCTGCACGAGCGCAGGAACTACCTGGTGCGTAAAAGTGTGAACCTCTCACACCACAAGCATGTCATCGCGGCGAACCTGGATCAAGCGCTTCTGATGGTCACCGTGGCGAGGCCTCGTACTTCCTATGGATTCATCGATCGCTTCCTGGTGACCGCGGAGACCTATCAGATCCCGACGATCATCGTGTTCAACAAGGTGGATGACCTCACGGAGCCGGACCTCGATCGGCTGGCTGAGTACCAGGACGTGTATGAAGAGGCTGGATACCGAACGCTGATCACTTCGGCCGTAAAGGGGATCGGGGTGGATGAGGTTGTAGCTGTCCTCCAAGGCAAGATCACCCTGCTTGCAGGTCACAGTGGCGTGGGGAAGAGCACGCTCATCAATGCGATCGACCCGGCACTGGAGCTCTGGACGCTCGAGATCAGCGAGTCCAGCGAAAAGGGTCAGCATACCACCACGAATGCGGAGATGTATGAATTAAGAACAGCGAGTGCTACACACGACGCGGCACCCGCTGATCCAACCTTCATCATCGACACGCCGGGCATCAAAGGCTTTGGACTGGTGGATCTGGACCATGCGCACATCGGCGATCAGTTCCCGGAGATGTTCCGGCTGAAGGATCAATGCCGCTTCA
>JAHEFL010000236.1:1190-4213 GCA_024640205.1 Flavobacteriales bacterium
TGCCTGCATAAGGATGAACCCGGTTGCGCGATCCGGTCGGGAGTGGAGGAAGGGACCATCGCTGAAAGCCGCTACCGGAGCTACTTGGATATCTTGGCCGGTATCGATGAGGAAAGCCCTTACCGCCTGGACTGAGCCCGCATGAACAAGATCACGACATCAACCGTATTGGCCGTCCTATTCCTGGGGGCTTGTCAGGCTCCGCAACCGGTGGTGGTCGCGCCGGTACAGGAGGTCGATCATTCCGCTCGACTATCACAGCAGAGCGTGGATGCGGTACTCTGGCAGCACGCCTCCGCGGAAGCCTTCCAATTGTACAAGCAGGGATTCGCACTGGCCCAATGGAAGTTGGAGCTGAATATCATGGACCTCCATGAAGCGGAAAGAAATGCTGACCCGAAGCTTCTGAGCGGCAAGCCCATGGCCGTGATCGTGGATGTGGACGAGACCATGCTGGACAACAGCCCCTATGAGCTTCACCTTCTCCGCACCGGAACGACCTATTCACCGACCACCTGGAAGGAGTGGACCGCCAAGGCAAGCGCGAAAGCCCTGCCTGGTGCCGTGGAATTCGCCCGCTATGCGCGGTCCATGGAGTGTGAGGTGTTCTACATCACCAACCGTGACACGAGCGAGCGGGAAGCCACGCTGAAGAACCTGAACGACCTGGGCTTCCCCTTCGCGGACGAGGAGCACCTGATGCTGATGGAGGGCAGCAGTAACAAGACGAGCAGGAGGGCGAGCGTGTCCGCGACCCATGAGGTGATGCTTCTTGTGGGCGATCAACTCACCGATTATGATGAGGTCTTCAAGGACCGGAGCCGGAATAACGGGAAAGACCTTACCGAAGGCATGATGTCCGACCTCTGGAGGTACTTCGTGCTGCTGCCTGATCCGATGTACGGACCATGGCGGGATGCGATCACAGGAAAGGGAAGCGCGGAGGAAAGGTTGGAGCGGACCCGAATATTCATCGAAGAGAACGGATACTGAGATGAGGGCAGTGGTACAACGCGTGCGTCAGGCATCGGTCCATATCGGCGGGGTGGAGCATGGGCGCATTTCCCATGGTTTGTTGGTGCTGTTGGGTGTGCAGGCAGGGGACTCCACGGATGATCTGGAATGGCTGTGTGGCAAGTTGGCCCGTATGCGCTTGTTCCCGGATGAAGCCGGGGTGATGAACAGGGACATTGTTCAGGCCCACGGGGAGATCCTTCTGGTGAGCCAGTTCACGCTGCATGCCAGTACTGCGAAAGGGAACCGACCGAGCTACATCAAGGCGGCGCGACCGGAGGAAGCGATACCCCTCTACCTGCGTGCCAAGCAACTGCTGAGCGAAAAGATCGGCCGCCCCATCCGTTCGGGCGAGTTCGGCGCGGATATGCAGATCCACTTGGTGAATGACGGCCCGGTCACCATCGTGATCGATAGCCGCAACAAGGAATGAACGAAGCGACCATGGCGAATAGTGAAACCCCGCTGGGCCAGCTCCAGGCCGAGGTGGATGAATGGATCGGCCGGATCGGGGTCCGCTACTTCAATGAACTCACGAACATGGCGATGCTTACCGAGGAGGTCGGGGAGGTGGCCCGCATCCTGGCCCGGCGCTATGGCGAGCAGAATGAAAAGCCGAGCGACATGAGCAAGGATCTGGGGGAGGAACTGTCCGATGTGCTCTTCGTACTGCTCTGTTTGGCGAACCAGACCGGCACTGACCTGCATGCGGCGTGGGTGAAGCGCATGGCGCAAAAGACCGAACGCGATAGGGATCGGTTCCGCGACGACCCGGACCTGCATTGAACATCGTGGCCCGGTCTTGGCAAGGCCGGTCAACCCCGGTCCTTTTATCTTGGCCCGCCATTCCGCCAAAAGCATGAAGAATTACAACTGCCTTACCACCTTTTTCTCCTTCCTCATCCTGCTCATGATGGCCGATACGGCCCAGGCGCAGACCGACCGCCTGAAGCTGAAAGTGCGCATGAGCGCCGATGAACAGGCGGAGGATCGGCGCCAGCCGCGCAGCTTGTTCCGGGTTAGTACGAAGAACATCATGGTGATGCGGGTGCGCGACGAAGGCCCCGGTGTACAACCCTTCGATCGGATGGAGCCCAAGTTCGAACTTTATGATCGCAGCAAGTTGGGTGTTCATCGCTCGCAGGAGCCGGTGCTGAAGACGCGCGCCGGGCTGCTGTTCCTGGAGGACCTGGTGCTTTTCAACGAGAAGCCCACGATGATCGCCGCCCGTCGCGACACGATCAATGGCAAGGTGGAACTCTACTGGCAATACCTGGACCCGAACCTGACGCGGTTACACCCACCTTTCGAACAGGTCTGCACCTTCGACGCGCGTGTTACGGGAACAGGGGAAGTGATCCCGGACGGTTCCGCCTTCCGCGACCCGTTCTACACGGTGACCTCACCCGATACGAGCATGATGTTGATCTATGCTCCGGAAGTGATCGGCATCGACGGTAAGAACCGGATGCTGATGGCGGTAGTGGACCGATCGATGCAGGTGCAATGGCAGCGAACCATGGACGTACCGGCCACCAGGCGTTTCACGGATGTGCAAGTGGACAACCAGGGCAACGTCTTCATCGTGGATCGGGTGAAGCCTGAGGGCAAGGAGGCGAAGGATACAACGAGTTATTCCCTGGATCTGACCTTCGTGAATGCCGGGAACATCACGCCCTGTGAGACTGGCCTGGACAAGGGCCGCTTCATCAAGAGTTTGAAGTTCCGTGCCATGCCGGACGGCCGCGTGTGCATGGCCGGGATACATGGCGGATTGGACGGTCGCGGTGACCAGACCCTGGTCAATTTCATTTCCTTCCTGGTGCCGGGAGAACCCAAGGCGGAGATCTTCTCCAGTTGGCAGATCGAGTACGACCCGGAGGATGCTTACATGGCCAAAGGCATGCGCCTCCTGGATATCCTGCCACGCCCCAAGGGCGGTTTCTATGTGGTGAATGAATACTACATCCAAACGAGCGACTCCGACACCAAGCTGGCGCTGTCAGGTT
>JAHEFL010000237.1 GCA_024640205.1 Flavobacteriales bacterium
AGGTCTTTTCGATGGTCCTGAAATAGATGCGGTCCGTGAATCGGAATTCCGGGTTCAGGGAAACGAAGCGGTTCTTGAACGTCGTGGCCACTCCGGCGGAATTGCGGATCCCGTTCTGTACCTCACGCCGCAGGTTGGAGAGGTTGTCAAAGGATAATTGATCCTCCGTGGTGCTTAACCGATTGTCGAAATTGGTGGTCCAGTTCACTCCCACCTGGTCATACCATCTCGGCCGTGCACCCGGGGCCCTCATCAGTTGGAAAGGGAAAATGCGCTGTACGTTGAATGTCAGGGAAGGGATGGTGATGTCGAAGGTTTCCTGAAGCGTGTTCTGGCTGTGCCTGAGGTTCACAGCCACATTGTAAGGTTTGCCAGGCCAGAGATGGGACCATGCCACGTTGCTCTGGAAGGTGTTGCTCAGGAAATCGTTCGTGCTGCTGTTGAAGTTGTTCGTGAAATTCTGGCTTGTTCCGAAATTCACACTCGCGCTGAACCGATCGGTGAGGCTCGCACGCGGATCCACCAGGTGGTTCCATCGAACGAAGAAGTTCCGGTCCCTGCTGAAATCCGGGAATTCAGGGTCGCTGTTCAGGATGGTGCTGTGGTTCAGGTCCAGGTTGCCACTGTAGCGATAGCGCGTTCTGTAACGCGTCAGGGCTCTAAGAGCCCAACTGCCACGGCTATATATGTCGCCGGTCAGTTGAAGGTCCGCACGCTCGCTCAGTGGCAGATAGTAACCACCGTTCAGCAGGAAATAGCCCAGTTGGTCGCTGTTGCCCCATACGGGGATGAGTACTCCACTGCTACCACCCTGTTTGTTGGGAAAGGTCCCGAAGGGTATCGCGAGCGGCGTGGGCACCTTGCGCACCTTCATATAAGCCGGGCCGATCACGATCTTATCGTCAGGCACCACGATCATCCGGCTTACCTGGAAGTGATAATGCGGGTTGGGCCGGTCGCAGGTCGTGAGCATGCCACCCTTGGAGTGGACCTCACCACTGGGGAGCCGTTTGCTCAGGGAAGCATGCACCCAGCTCTCCTGCTCCTGGGTACGCACTTCGCGGATCATTCCGGTGCGCGTCCGGAAGTTGTAGCGGATGCTATCGGCCTCTATCAGGTGTCCGTCCTGCGTAAATTGGGGCTTGCCTCCGATGGTGCCTGTGCTGTCCGGGGTACCGAATGCCTGTGCTTCTTCGTTCTTGAAACTGAAGGAGATCCGGTCCGCTGTCAGCTGTATGTCCTCATAGTCGACCGTGGCAGCACCAAAGAGGTACACCGTTTGCTCCTTCAGGTCGTATCGTATGCTATCCCTGGCCTCATACCGCACCTCGGACCCCAGCTTCTGTGCCACAAGTCCGGTCGGCAGGGCTCCTACGAACAGACACGTGATGAAAACTGCGATGCAACATGACCGACCCTGCGGGTATCGACCTCTAGTTTCGCGCCGTACAGGCCGGATGCTGATCGCTGATGTCATCGACTTGCCTGGGGAAGGTCC
Source organism: Flavobacteriales bacterium (assembly GCA_024640205.1). Taxonomy (GTDB): domain Bacteria; phylum Bacteroidota; class Bacteroidia; order Flavobacteriales_F; family PHOS-HE28; genus PHOS-HE28. Next base: position 1,499 of record JAHEFL010000237.1, read on the forward strand.
GGCAGGTGGCGGGCCGAAAATACCGTATTGCTGTTCGCGTGCCATGGAACGAACCAAGGGGGTGTTCAAGTGTGTGTTGCTCACCATCGGTGTTATTGCCCTCGCATGCCCTGATGTGGAAGCTCAACAAACGGGCCGCGATCCGAACCGTATCCGCACGGTGGTGATCGATGCGGGGCACGGCGGGAAGGACCCAGGGGCCTTGGGGACAGGACGGTACCGGACCACTGAGAAGCACGTGGCATTGAACGTGGCTGTGCTTGTAGGAGGATACATCAAGGAATCCTACCCGGACGTCAAAGTGATCTACACGAGGTCCGAGGATAAGTTCGTGGAGTTGATGGAGCGTAGCATGATCGCCAATCGGGCCAAGGCGGATCTGTTCATCAGCATCCACTGTAACAGCAACGACAACAAGGCGGCCTGCGGTTCGGAGACCTACGTGATGGGTCTCCACAAGACGGAAGCCAATATGAAGGTGGCGCAGAAGGAGAATTCAGCCATCCTTTTGGAGGAAGGCCATGAGCTTCGCTATGATGGGTATGACCCCAAGGATCCCGAGAGCATCATTGCATTGAGCCTTCGGCAGAACGTTCACCTGGATCAGGGCCTTCTCTTCAGTTCCCTGGTCCAGAAACAGTTCAAGGAGCGGGTTGGTCGACAGGACCGGGGAGTGAAGCAGGCAGGATTCCTCGTGATCAGTTATACCGCGCTTCCAGCGGTTCTTATCGAGCTTGGGTTCCTTTCCAATCCGGCAGAGGAGGATTTCCTGCAGAGTTCGAACGGCCAGGATTACATGGCCAGTGGCATCTACCGCGCATTCAAGGAGTATAAGTCCATGATGGAAGGTGTTGGCGATGGCGGAACGCCCTTGGTCGTGCAGCAGGAGCGTTCCGCGCCGATCGATGATCCGGCCAAAGGAACGGAAGGTGGAGCGGGGGACGGTGCGGTCCGGTTCAAAGTGCAGATCGCCACGAGCAGTCGTTCGGTGGATACCGCGCCCAGGAACTTCAATGGTCTGGAAGGTGTGGAGGAGCAACAAGGGGCAGGGCTGTACAAATACACCGTGGGTGCCGAGCGTACACTGGAACAGGCCCGTGCATTGCAGCAACGATGCCGCGATCTGGGATATGATGGCGCGTTCATTGTTGCGTTCAAGGAAGGGGAACGGATCGATCTGCAGGAAGCAGTTAAATTGGCCCGGGCCCGCTGATCCGCGATGGCATGAAGATCAAACGCGAGTACGTCATAGCCATACTGGTACTGGGGAGCATCGGGTTGCTGATATTCGGTGTGAACTTTCTGAAAGGTCTCGACCTGTTCGAGAAACGCAACGTCTATCATGTGGTCTACGATGATGTGACAGGGATCACGGAGTCGAGCCCGGTGTACTATAATGGATTCAAGGTTGGACAGGTCATTCATACCAGATTCCTGCCATCCTCTGGGTATATCGCGGTCAGTTTTCAGCTCAATGAGGACCGATTGCGATTGCCCAAGGATTCGAGGGTGGAGATATTCAGTGTGGACCTGTTCACCAGGGCCCTGCAATTGATGAAGGGGGATAGCTCAGTTTTCGTTACCCCGGGCGATACGCTGATAGGTGATGCGCAGCTCAGCCTTACGGATGCCGTGGGTGAACAGATAGACCCTTTGAAACGCAAGGCGGAAGGCATGTTGGCCAGTGTGGATTCAGTACTGACCAGCCTGCAAAAGATCCTGAACGATTCGGCCCGCGGGGATATCGATGCGAGTTTCGCCAGTATCCGGAGCACGTTGGAAACCTTCAATCATACGGCCCGGCAGATCGATGACCTGCTGGTTCAGGAATCCGCCACGATCAAGGATGCCATCGAGAACATGGGTCGGATCGCGAAGACCATGGCGGACCAGAACGACCGGATCGTACGGATCTTCAGCAACATGGATACCGTTTCCGCGAGCCTCGCCAATGGTGACCTGGACCGCATGTTGGCCGAGATGTCAGCGACCAGCACCAAGTTGAGGAAGGTCATGGATGGCCTCGAAGCTGGGGAAGGAACGCTGGGTAATCTCCTTAAGAACGACACACTATACGCGAACCTGGAAAGTGCCACGCGCGAATTGGACCTCCTTCTGGAGGATATGCGACTGAACCCGAAACGTTATGTGCATGTTTCGGTATTCGGGAAGAAGGATAAGATGCCCAAGCTGAGTGACAGTGATATTGACAGGCTGAAGCGATCCCTGGAGGACGATAAGCGAGCGCCATGAGCATCGGCAACGTCATCTTCCTTGTGATCCTCGTAGCGGCGATCGCACTGTTCGCGAGGAACGTACGCCGGATCATCAGGAACATCAATCTGGGAAGAGATGAGGATCGTTCCGACCGCAAGGCAGAGCGATGGCGCGTTATGGCCAGGGTGGCCCTTGGGCAGGGTAAGATGGTGGTGCGCCCTGTTGCAGGATTCATGCACATTCTCATCTACGTCGGTTTCGTCATCATCAACCTCGAGGTGTTGGAGATACTGATCGACGGTGTCCTTGGGACCCATCGCATCGGTGCTGTGCTGGGTGCTTCCTACGATATGCTCATCGCGAGCTTCGAAGTGCTTGCCGTCGGAGTACTCATTGCCTGCTTCGTATTCCTTGTCAGGCGCTTGGTGCTCAGAACACCGAGGTTCTGGATGAAGGAGATGACCTCCTGGCCACGGAATGATGCGGTGATCATCC
>JAHEFL010000006.1:0-1951 GCA_024640205.1 Flavobacteriales bacterium
CAAGACGACGAAAAAGGTCGTCAAGCCTGCTTCTAAAAAAGTGAGCAAGCCTGCACCGCGCAAGGTGGTGAAGAAAGCGAAGGCGAAGCCGGTCGTGAAAGTCGCGGCCAAGAAGTCGGCCAAGGCCAAGCCCGTGGCTAAGAAAGCAGCCAAAACCGCCGCGAAAAAAGTAAGCGTGAAAAAGAAGGCGCCGAAAGCTGCTCCCAAGAAAACGACCAAGGTCGTAGCAAAAAAGGCGGTGAAAAAGGTAGTGAAGAAAGCTCCCGTGAAGAAGAAGGTTACACCCAAGAAGGCCGCTCCGAAAGCAGCAGCGAAGAAGACTGCCAAGGCAGCACCGGTCAAAAAGGCACCGGCCAAAGCCGCTCCGAAAAAGGCCGCGAAAAAGGCAGCATTGAAGAAACCCGTTTCGGCCACCAAGACCATCGTACCGACAAAGCCCGCTTCAAGGAAGAGGTCCAAGAAAGCAGTGATCCAGAAGGAGCCCAAGGCACCTGCGAAGCCGTTGGTTACGCAGCGTGTTGCACCTTTCCGGCCCACAGCACCACCCGTGGTAAAGAAGCAGCGTTCGACCCTGGAAAGCGCCGATAAGCTGCGCTATACGGACGATGAATTAAAGGAGTTCAAGGATCTGATCCTGAGGAAACTGGACGAGGCGCGGAAGGATTACGATCTCCTGAAGAAGACCCTTGCGAACACGGATAACAACGGCACGGATGACACCAGTCCGTCGTTCAAGATGATCGAGGACGGTAGCGAAACGCTGAGCCGTGAAGAGACCGCGCAATTAGCTGCCCGTCAAGAGAAATTCATCAAGCACCTGGAAGATGCCCTGCTCCGGATCCGTAACAAAACCTATGGTATCTGCCGTGTGACGGGCCGTCTCATCAGCAAGGAACGACTTCGTCTTGTGCCGCATGCCACATTGAGCATTGAGGCCAAGCAGCAGATGAACAGCTAGGGCCATTCGGCCTTCAGGCTCCTTCGGTGAAGCGCTCCCTCACGATCATACTGCTCGTCCTTGTTCTGGACCAGGCGTTGAAAGTTTGGGTGAAGCTGAATTTCTATTACGACAGCGCCGTCCCGCTTCTTGGGGACTGGGCATTCCTTCATTTCATCGAGAACCGCGGCATGGCCTTCGGCTTGGAGTTCGGTGGGCCTTGGGGCAAGCTGCTACTCACCTTGTTCCGCATTGCTGCGGTGGGCGGTATCGGTTACGCCCTGCATCGCATGATCAAACAACCTGGAACGCGTCCGATGCACATCATCAGTGTTTCGTTGATCTTCGCCGGCGCGTTGGGGAATATCATCGATAGTACGTTCTACGGCGTGTTCTTCAGCCAGAGCACCCCATTCCAGAAGGCCGTATTCCTTCCGCCCGAAGGCGGTTATGCGATGCCACTTTACGGCGCGGTGGTGGACATGTTCTACTTCCCATTGTGGGAAGGGCGTTTGCCACAATGGTTGCCGATCTGGGGTGGTGACCATTTCATCTTCTTCCGACCCGTGTTCAACCTGGCTGATGCGGCGATCACGGTAGGTGTGGCCTTGTTCATCCTATTCCAACGGCCATCGGCGCAAACGAACCAGGATGAAGGAATGGCGGATCTGGCCATAACCGAGGCGGGTCCTGATGCACCATCGAGGACGTGAGCCTAAGCCACGGCCCTGCTGCTCTTGATGATCCCGCGGTGGATGAGCAGTTCCGCTATCTGCACCGCATTGGTGGCGGCACCCTTGCGTAGGTTATCCGCCACGATCCACAGGTTGAGCGTTCGAGCTTGTGTCTCATCCCGACGCAATCGACCTACGAACACCTCATCCTTTCCGTTCGCGACCAACGGCATAGGATAGCCATCAGCAGCTGGATCATCGAGAAGTTTCAGGCCCGGCGCGTCGCCAAGCAGTTCACGCACTTTGTCCAGCTCGAACTCACTCTCGAATTCCACGTTCA
>JAHEFL010000006.1:1961-14917 GCA_024640205.1 Flavobacteriales bacterium
CCCTGATGTCGGGATCAAGGATCTTCTTCGTCTCCTGGACCAATTTCATCTCTTCCTTGGTATACCCGTTTTCCAGGAATACATCACAGCGCGGGATCACGTTCCGATCGATCTGGAACGGATAGACCATCTCCCCCTGGACGCCTCGCCGCTCGTTCTCCATTTGTTCCACCGCCTTCATACCGGTACCGGTCACACTCTGATAGGTGGAAACTATGATCCGCTTCACCGTGAAGGCCCGATGCAACGGTGCCAGCGCGAGCACCATCTGAATGGTGCTGCAGTTCGGGTTGGCGATGATCCGGTCCTCCGCAGTGAGCAAATGGCCATTGATCTCAGGCACCACCAACTTCTTATCGGTAGCCATGCGCCATGCGCTGCTGTTGTCGATCACGGTACATCCTGCTTCCACGAAGCGCGGCGCCCATTCCAGGGAGACACTTCCACCGGCGGAAAAGAGGGCTATATCCGGTTTGGCCGATAGCGCGGTGTCCATCCCGACCACCGGGATTTCTTTTCCCTTGAACCGCACCGTACGACCTGCAGCCCGATCGCTGGCAACGGGCACCAACTCCGTAACTGGAAGGCCACGCTCCTCCAGCACCTTCAACATGACACCACCGACCATTCCGGTGGCACCGACCACTGCGACTTTCATGGGTTACCGCATCATTTAGAGGATGTCGAAAGTACTACCTTTCCGACCCTTCCATGGGCACACAACGGTACGTATCCTTCGGTCTCGTTACGCTGACCTCTCTCCTGCTCGCGACCTCGCTCTTCGCACAGGTGAGCGATGGGTTCGAGGATGGGGACTTCAGCGCTGATCCGGTTTGGAGCGGTGATGCAGACTTGTTCACAGTGGTCGATGATAGCGGGACCAAGATGCTGCGGAGCAACAGTCCCGGGGCGGCCACTTATCACTTGAGCACGCCCAGCACACTTGCGTCCGAAGCGCTCTGGGAATTCTTCCTGAACCTCCGGTTCGCGACCAGCGGCGCAAATTATGTGGATGTGTATCTCATGAGCCTGCAAGCGGACCTGAATTCCGCGCCGGATGGGTACTTCGTTCGGATCGGCGACACTCCTGACCAGATCGTGCTGTACAAACGTCAGGGAGGAGCAAATACGGCGCTTGCTTCGAGCCCAAGCGGAACCGTGGGTAGTAGCAGCAACAATCCGTTCCGGATCCGCGTGACACGGGACCTTGACGACACCTGGACCCTGAGCTATGCCCCTGGTAGCTCCGGTGCGTTCGTGACCGCCGGCTCGATGATGGACAACACGTTCGCAGCCAGCACCCATTTCGGCTTGCGGATCGTTCAAAGCTCAGCAGCTTCCGCGATCAATAACCACTTTTTCGACGACTTCGCCGCTGGACCGATCCCGGTGGATGAGACAGCTCCGGCGATCCTGAGCCTTTTGGCATTGGACGAGCTTCATGTGGATGTCCAGTTCGACGAGCCTGTGGAGGAAGTCTCATCAGAAGATGCGAATAATTACGATCTGATCCCTTTCAATAGCATAGCCATGGCGGAGCGCGATGCGGTCGATCCAGCCCTGGTCCACCTTACGCTGGACCTGCCCTTATCGAACGGCAATACGTACACCCTGACAGTGAACGGAGTGATGGATCTGTCGGGCAACGCCGCGGATAATGTCATGGCGGACCTTCTTTATTTCGTTCCGGATGTACCGCAGTTCAGGGATGTGGTGATCAATGAATTCATGGCCGACCCCGACCCCGTCGTAGGGCTTCCCAATGCCGAGTACGTGGAGTTGTATAATGCCACGAACGATAAATTCTTCGACCTCTCGGGATGGCGTTTCCTCACCTCGAGCAGTTCGGTGACCCTTCCATCCTACCCCCTGGGTCCGGGACAATTTGTCGTCCTCGTTTCGAACACAACGGCTCCGCTTTTTGCAGGCATTCCAAGTGTTCTGGGCCTGAGCAGTCTGCCCGGCCTCGTGAACGACGGTACAACGCTTACCCTGGAAGGCCCCGGAAATATTGTGCTGGACCAATTGAGCTACACGACCGCATGGTACCGCGATACCAACAAGGACGATGGCGGCTGGAGCCTGGAACAGATCAACCCGGTAACGCCATGCAGCAATTCGTCTAACTGGCGGGCATCGGTGGCGGCACAGGGGGGGACCCCGGGAGCGATCAACTCCGTCCTGGACCTCACTCCGGATAGCACTCCCCCAGCACTTCTGCAGGCTTTGCCTCTCTCTGCATCGCTGCTGGAACTCGTTTTCAGCGAAGGGATGAATGCTGCCAGCCTGATTTCGGGATCATTTGTGATCACACCTTCGATCCCTGTTACACAGGTGAACCCACTCCCCCCTGCCCAACAACGTGTGCAGCTGACATTGGGCTCGGAAATGATCGAAGGTGTCACGTACACCATCACGGTGAGTGACGTGACCGATTGCCCGGGCAATCCCATCGGTGCTTCGAATAGCCTGCTCTTTGCGATACCACAGGAACAGGAACCTGGGGATGTGGTGATAAATGAGCTTTTGCACAACCCGATCACAACAAGCGGCGAGTATGTGGAACTCTACAATCGCTCTGCAAAGGTGTTGAGTCTACAAGGATGGAAAATGGCCAATGTGAGCAATGATGTGATCGCCAACCCTGTCGTGATCACCACTGAACCATTGCTCTTCTTCCCGGGTGAATATTATTTGCTCACAAGGAACCCGACCGTAACTGCAAGCCAATTCCCAGAAGGTCGTTCAGAGCGCTTCGTAACGGTGAACCTGCCGAGCTATACGAATGCGGAAGGAACCGTAGTGGTGCAGGACGGACAGAACGTGGTGATGGACATTTTCGCTTATGACGAGGACATGCACTTCCCCCTTCTGCAAAGCGTCAAGGGCGTGTCGCTGGAACGACAGGATCCGGACAGGAGCACGGCCGACCGGACCAATTGGCACAGCGCCGCCGAGTATGTCGGATTCGGAACCCCTGGCTATGAGAACTCGCAATACGCTCCAGCACCGGAACCTACTGGCGAAATGAATGTTGAGCCCGGCATCTTCAGCCCGGATAATGACGGATACCAGGATGTGCTCACCATCACTTACCGTTTCGACCAACCCGAATTCGTGGGTACCATGCGAGTATTCGACATTGCTGGCCGTGAAGTGCAGCGGCTCATGGACAACGAACTGCTCGGAATTTCCGGGGCCATAGCATGGGACGGCACCATGAATGATGGTAGCCTGGGACGCATGGGCGCCTACATCATCGGTTTTGAAGTGTATGATCTTACCGGGAACGTGCAGAATCTGAAAAAGACGGTCACCCTTGCCCACTATTTGGACCGATGACCCGGACTTGAAATGGCCGCAGTTCGCTCTACTTTTCTCTTTCTGATCCTGTCGGGATCGATATTCATGCTCTCGGCTGGATGTGGTGAGCGTCCTTCTACCTCACCCGACGTCACCGGATCGGTGGCTGCGGATAGCGGCATGGCAGCAGCATTCACGGATGGCATGCAGGAGATCATGGGGCAGGATGGCAGCCTGCTCATGAAAGGCGAACTACAGGGCGGGAAGAGGCAGGGCCCATGGGCCTCCTATTTCCCGACCGGGATGGTCCGCAGCCGTGCGATCTATGAAAAGGGCCTTCAGGTGGGGGCGACGGAGGTATTCCATGAGAACGGTTCCATCTATTACTCCGGCCAGTACCACCTGGACAAACCTGTCGGTGAATGGCGGTTCCATGATCCGGAAGGCAACCTGGTGAAGACCGTGCTCTATGACAGCACAGGGACGATCCTGCAGCAACAAGCCGTACCGGATCGTTGATCGATCGTTGATCGGTGTTCGGGACCATTGCCCGCTACGTTCCGCGTTACCCTATATCTGGCCCCGTTCACCCCATAGGACACGGCATCGCGGGGAATGGCAGTGATACGCGGAAGGATGAACTGTCAACAGCCGGTTGGAGGCTTGGTGATACGGTAACTTCACGGCCTCGTTGATCCAGCACCACCCGATCTTCTGAAATGATCGCTCCCCAGGCCATCCAGCAGGTAAAGGACGCTATGCGCGTGGACGAGGTCGTGGGCGAATTCGTTGCACTGAAGAAGAAAGGTCCACGCTTTCTGGGTCTCTGTCCGTTCCACAACGAGAAGACCCCGTCCTTCAATGTGACACCACAGCTCGGTATCTATAAATGCTTTGGTTGTGGCGAGGCCGGTGATGCCATCACTTTCCTCCAGAAGCATGAGCACCTGAGCTATTTGGAAGCCATCAAATGGCTGGCTAAGCGCTACCAGGTGGAGTTGCCGGAGGAGGAAGCCACACCGGAGCAACAACTGGAACAGAGCGAGCGCGAAGCGCTTGCGGTCGTGCAGCAGTGGGCGCTGAACTGGAGCGTGGATCAATTGTGGAACAGCGAGGAGGGGAAGCGGATAGCGCTTACTTACTTCCAAGAGCGAGGCTTCAGCGATGAGACGATCAAGGCCTTTCAGCTGGGCTATGTTCCGGAACAAGGGAGTGGCTTCGCGAGTGCGGCTCTGGCCCATGGATTCTCCGCCGAGAACCTTGAAAAAGCGGGTTGGATAAAACGTAGGGAGGACGGAACGGCATGGGATTTCTTCACCGGCAGGGTCACGTTCCCCATCCTGGGCTTGAGCGGGCAGCCGATCGCTTTCGGGGCACGAACGCTGAAAAGTGATAAGAAGCTTCCGAAGTATTTCAACAGCCCGGAAAGCGTTCTCTACAACAAGAGCCGATCGCTATACGGAGTTTACCAGGCCAAGAAGTCCATTGTTGAGCAGGAGCTCTGCTATCTGGTGGAAGGCTATACCGATGTGATCGGTCTGCATCAGGCGGGTATAGCCAATGTGGTCGCGAGCAGTGGCACCAGCCTGACCGAGGAGCAGGTCCGGCTGATCAAACGCTACGCCCCGACGGTCTGCATCCTGTACGATGGTGACGCTGCGGGTATGAAGGCCAGCTTGCGTGGCATCGACCTGGTATTGAAGGAGGGCCTGAACGTGAAGGTGGTGACCTTCCCCGATGGTGAAGACCCGGATAGCTATGCAAGGCAGCACTCTTCGAGCGAGGTCCTGGAACATTTGTCGAGCAGCGCGCAGGATTTCCTTGTCTTCAAGACGGGGCTGCTCATGGCCGACTCGGGTGACGACCCTGTGAAGAAGGCGGCTGCGATCCACGAGATCGTGGAGAGCATGGCCTTGGTGCCGGACCAGGTGCTGCGGTCCCTCTATGTGCAACAATGCAGCCGCTTGTTGCAGATCAGCGAGCAAGCACTGATCAGTGAAATGAACAAGGTGCTGCGCAAGCAGTACCGCAAGAAGCTTGGTGGTGAGTCTTACGTTCCTGAAGATGCCCTTGCTCCCGAGCAAGCACCTCCGCAACCCGTGTTGGAGGACCTCGGCACCACGCCCCAGGAACGTGATCTGCTACGCCTGCTGCTTGCTTACGGGCACCGACGGATACCGGATCCCTTCGATGAGGAGAAAGAGGATACTGAGCCGCCACTCATCAGTCTGGCAGAGCTGATGTTCGAAATGCTCGCAACGGATGAGATCCTGTTCGATGATCCCTTGTTCCGTGAGATCTACCTGGACTATCGTCACTACAGGAACCTGGGCCAGGAGCGGGAATCGATACATTATCTGCAGCATGAGAATGATACCTGGCAGCACATGGCCATTGATCTGCTGACCGAACGCCACGTGCTCAGCGCGAATTGGAAGGACCGCCACAAGATCCATGTCAAGCTGGAGGAGGAATCCCTGTTCAATGCCCTGGAAGAGGCCATCGATATCCTGAAGGAACGACGCTTGGACCGCATGTTGAAGGAACTCGACGTGAAGCTCGAGGACGCCTCGTTCGAGGACCAACTCTTGATCCTGGCTGAAAAGAACAACCTCTTGCCTGTAAAGCTTAAACTGGCTAAAAAGACCGGCCGGGTCATCGTCAGTTAACCCAGTGTTCTACTCCAGAATGATGCGTCCTGAAGCCTGTCCCGCGGCGCTTCGCAAAGTGATCGCATAAACGCCACGGGCTTCGCCACGAAGGTCCATCGTCACGATATCGCTGGTCACCTGCATGGTCCTGACTACCCGCCCGGTCACGTCGCTGACCGTTATCCAGCCCGGCAAATGCCCGTTCAGGGAGATCTGGAAAATGCCCGTGCTGGGGTTCGGATAGGACCTGAGTGGTTGAGCCTCCAACTCAGTAATGCCGATCATGGTCGCGTCGGCCATGCGCACTGAAATGGCTGGTACCGGGCCTCCGACAAATCCCCCGATGAACCAGGTCTCCCCGTTCCGGCTCGGCGAGATCGGCTGATCATAGACCTGCTCGTTGGTGGCATAGTGCAGATCCTCATTGTACCCGAAGAACATATCATTGTCGAGGGTCGTTACGCAGAACAGGTAGCGTAGATCATCCTGCAGCAGGATCGGTTCCTCGAACGGAACGTAGACGCTGATCGCATTGGTGTCGGCATCCGGGAAGTATTCCGCGTTGGCCATTTGAAAGAGCTGCGATACGTTGAAGTTCGGGTCGCTCAGTCCCGTGAATTCATCGAGCCACTGGTGCACCCTCACCGAAAGGACCGTACCCTCCAAGGTCGCTGGTGCATTCTTAAGTGCATGAAGGTGGACCCCTTCCACCGCAATGCGGGATGCATTGGGATCCCTGAAGTGGACACAACTCTCATATTCCCCATTGGGTGTCGCAGGTTGAATGCCGATGGTCGTGGCCGGCTCCTGGGTCCCTGACGCCAAAGGCACGAGACTGAAATGATCGCCGATGTGGAACGGGACCAGGAACGCATTATCCGCCATGTGCTGGTCGTTACCCGGAATCGAAAGGGAATATTCCAGTTGGTAGTTCCCTGAGTATCCATTCTGGAAAAAATCCGGCAGAACGATAAAGGCGCTATCCCCGGACCCGATGCTCGCCGAAGGAGAGACCTCATCGTACAACACCACGCCATCCTGCTCGATCACCGCCCGAAGCAAAAGGTCCTTGCGGTTGTTCTGTCCATAATTATGGACCCATGCGGCCACCTCAACATGGTATTCATCCGATGTGGTCGTCAACAATTCCGGATACGCCAGGCTTCTTGGCATCAGGATCCCCGTGCGGTGGAACCCTACATCATCCATATAGTATCCGTTCTTGTTACCCATTAGCACGGTCACTTCGGACCCGACTTCCATGGTACTTCGGAAGAGTTCACCATCGGCCTTTGTGCATTGGAAAACTGGAATGTTCACTTGTTCGCCCAAGGATCCGGCTCCCATATCCGAAGGGATGCCGTTCACGTTGTTGATGATAAGGACAGCGATAGCCCCTGCATCCTGGCAGAACTTGGCCTTCAGCGAATAATCGCAGGTGCCCCGGTAAAGAAGAGCCACCTTGCCGGCCAGAGCGGAAGGATCGATCACGGGAACACAGACCAGGCTATCGGCTTCAGAGCCGTCCGAAGCCAGCACCAGAGTGCCTATCACTCGGTGCGCGGGATCCTGCATATCAGGCGTGTTCCAAGATCCGACCTGAGGTTCGGCCCAAGTATGCGCGTAGGATCCGATCAAGCCAGGGGGGGCCAGCACGTCAACGGTCACCTGCGCTTGAAGAAGGGTGGTCATGAACAGGGTCAGTGCGGAGCTTAGGATCGTTCTCATGGCGTTCGGGTTTTGGTGATCGCTTGTCTAAGGGACGGCCTAGAACGCCAATTGGATACAGATTCTGTGACCGTTGGTTGCGGAAGGGATGCAGGGGAGAAAGGAGCCTACTTTCCGTCCTTTCCTCAACCGTTCATCCGCGCCTACCTTCGTTTCATGGCCCACCACCACGTTGCGCATCATGCACATGGTCATGCTACTGCCACAGGTGTGAAGGCCCTTCGTACGGCCTTCTTCGTGAACCTATCCTTCACGCTGGTGGAGGTGGTCGGCGGGTGGTGGATCAACAGCATCGCCGTGATGACCGATGCGGTGCACGACCTGGGTGATTGCCTCGTGCTGGGCGCCGCATGGTACTTACAGAACCTGGCGACCAAAGGCCGTGACGCGCGCTACAGTTACGGATATGCCCGATACAGTATGCTGGGAGGCTGGCTCGCAGCGGTGATCCTGATCGTGGGTGCTGTGTTCATGTTCTCCGTATCGCTGTGGAGATTGAACGCACCTGTGCTCCCGCACACTTCAGGGATGATCCTCCTTGCATTATTCGGCCTGGTCATGAACGGATTCGCAGCGTGGAAACTCCATAGCGGATCCACGTTGAACGAACGCGGGGCCTACCTCCACATGCTGGAGGACGTGTTGGGATGGGCTGCCGTGTTGATAGGTGGAGTGCTGATACACTTCACCGGATGGGCCATTGTGGACCCCCTGCTCAGTATGTCCATCAGTTCCTACATCCTGGTCAATGCCATTGGAACCATGCGGCGTGGCACGAGCATTCTGATGCAGGAAGTTCCTCATGATATCGACATGGATCAGATCCGTTCCAGGTTGCTTTCGATACCCCATGTAAAGGACCTTCATGACCAGCACACCTGGACCTTGGATGGCAGCTTCAACATCCACACCGTGCACATCGCTGTCGGCGAGGTGGATCTTCCCCAAGCCCTGGCCATCAAGGAGGAGGCACGTTCTCTACTCGCTTCCATGGGCATCCACCATGCCACCATCGAGTTGGAATGGGAGGGGGAGAATTGTGCCATGGAACAGCGCTGAATACCTTCGTCGATCGATCCCCATTCCCGTGAAAAAGCTGAATACCCTGCTCGTTCTCGCACTACTGGTCATTGCGTTACCATCCTGCGTGGCCAAGAAGAAATTCATCTCTGCCACCGACCATGTGAGCAAATTGCAAGCAGATAGTCTGAACTATGAGCAGCGCATTGCCGGGTTGGAAGGCAACATCAGCGACCTAAGGACCGAACTGGATACGACTATAGTTACTCTGAACAGGACGAGTGCCATGTTGGCTGAACGCAACGCGTTGTTGACCCAGAAGGATGCCGAGTTGCTGGACAAGGCGAAGCGGATGGACGACCTCAGCCGCAAATTGGATGCACAGACCCAGGCACTGGTAGGGCTCCGAAAAAAAGTGGCCGATGCCTTGGTGAATTTCAAGAGTGATGAACTGACCGTCACCTCCAAGGATGGTAAAGTGTACGTATCGCTCAGCGAAAAGCTCCTTTTCAAAAGCGGTAGCGCGGATGTGGACCCGAAAGGCAAGGACGCCATCGGGCAACTGGCAACGGTACTCAATGCCAACCCCGATATCGGGGTGATGGTGGAAGGACATACCGATAGCATTCCGATCGCGAGCGCGCGTTTCAAGGACAACTGGGAGCTCAGCTCGGCCCGTGCCACGAGCATTGTTCGTCTTCTGACCGTGGATCATCAGTTGGCGCCGGCCCGCGTGACAGCGGCTGGCCGGGGCGAATGGGTGCCTGTGGCTTCGAACAGGGATGCCGAAGGTCGCGCCAGGAACCGCCGAACGGAGATCATTCTCACACCGGATCTGAAGGAACTATTCAGCATTATTGGTGAGCCCTAGGGCATGATACCCTTGTTCTTCCGGATCCTGGCCAAGTTGAACAAGGCCCTGTTGCCCAAGATGTGGCACAGGGACCTACAGCGGCTGGGGAAAATGCAAAAGCTCATTGTTGCCTGGCGCTATTGGGTTACGACCAGAGCTCTGGGATGAACACTACCCGGACCTTCTGTTTTCGTCTAATTTGTGCTGGTGAGGACCGTTCTTATAGTCGTTGCATGCTGTACTTCAGTACTTCTGCCAGCGCAGTTCGACTTGCTCATCAACGAGATCCAGGCAGCGAACCGCGGGCTATCCGTGGATGCTGACGGGAGTACGCCGGATTGGGTGGAATTATACAATTCAGGGGAGGATACGTTGGACCTGAAAGGCCTCCGGCTATCCGTGGCAGGAACGTACCACGTCATCGATGAGTCCATCCGTGTGCCACCCCATGGATACCAGCTTCTCTGGTGTTCCGGAGAAGCGGACAACGGGGCGGATCATCTTGGGTTCACGCTACCGAGGCACGGCGGTACCCTCCTGCTTATCGATCGGGATGGGACCACGATAAGTGACCTTTTCACCTGGCCGGAAACGCGCAGTGATGAAAGTATCGGGCGTGTTCCGGATGGCGCTATGGAATGGAGCCCTTTCCTGCAGGCGACACCCGGAGGATCGAACGAACTTGGGATCCGCAAAGGGCGCGCGATCGGACCGGTGGCATTCGATCCGATGGCAGGGGTTTTCCCGGAGCAGATAAGTGTGACGTTGACCTGCCCGGAAGGAGGGACGATACACTATACGCTGGATGGTAGCCCACCCTGGTCGGGAACCGGTCAGGTTTATCAGGGTCCGATATTGCTTCGCGCCAATACGGTCATCCGGGCCATGAATTCATTACCTGGTTCGCGGACCGGCAATGAACAATGTGCGACCTATGTCATCAGTGAATTGGCGCAAACAGGCTTGTGCGTCGTCATGGATCCGCCTGATCTCCATGGCGTCAATGGCATATACGACCCGGGAGAACACGCAAATAATACGCGGACCGGTGCGGAGTGGGAACGTGCCGCCGGGCTATCCTTTCCGGATGATCCTTCACGTTACATCCCGATCGGAGCGCGTATCAGCGGGAGCGGATCGAGGGGACTGGGAAAACGTTCGTTCAAATTATACGCCCGGGATCGGTATTCGAGTCCTCGGGAGGGACTCGGATTCCCTGATGGAACCCACTTCAGCGAAGGGATCCTTCGGGCTGATGCAGGTCCGCACGCGTTCCTCCGGAACAGTCTTGTTGAACGCATGGTCCTTGGTCATGGGCTTTCGGTCGAAGTACAACCCTCCACCCCGTACCCTCTTTATCTGAATGGCCGTTACTGGGGGCTCTACCGATGGATGCCACCCAAGGATGCCGAGTGGCTCCGGTCCATGAGTGGAGCACATGCTCTGGATGTGTTGGATGGACCCTCCAATCTCGTCCTTGAGGGATCCGACCGACATTTCCGCCAGGCACTGAACGCCTTGTATTCGAAGGTTCCGATGGACAGCCTTGGGAAAATGATCGATCTGGAAAGCCTGATCGATCTTGCTTGCGTGGATCTCTGGACGGGAAGGGCCGATCACGATATCAATGTGCGGTGCTACCGACCTGCACAACCGGATGGAAGGTGGCGTTGGGTCCTCTTCGACATGGACCTGTGGGCGCCGGCATCGGAAAACAGTCTCGAGCGCATGTGTTCCGCAGCGGTCCGAGAAGCACCATACGTCCCGGCCTTGTTGGAACATCCGCAACTCCGGGAAAAGCTGATGGCGCGCATGTCAGCACTGTTGGCGACCGCTTTCGACCCGGTGCGGGCCCTTGCTCTTTTGGACAGCATATACAGGCAGAACTGCTCGTACCTCGAGGCTGATCATCGCCGATGGGAGCTGGTGCTCGAAACCCCGGACCCAAGTGTTTCCGTCACCGAAGTTGGATCCTTCGTATCGGCCCGCCCCGATCATCTCTTGCATCACCTGTCCAAACGAACAGGTCGAAAAACCAAGGTGGCCCTTGTCGAAGGCCCACCGCCCTCGATCGGCCATGTTCTATTGGAGGGCGTTCGGCTGTCTGAAGGAAGGAATACCGTGCACTGCTTCGATGGTGTTATCATGACGATCGAAGCCGTACCTGCTCCGGGGATGGAATTCGCCGGATGGGATGGCTTCGATGATCATACTTCGAGCATCGAACTGGACCTCTCTGCGATCAGATCACTGAAGGCCGGGTTCCGAAGCGTGGTCCCTTGATACGGGTCCTGGCTCAGGCCGGAACGGATCGCAACAAAGACTCGAACAGGAATTTCCCATCGGTGTTGCCCAGCAGATCATCCGCAGCACGCTCCGGATGGGGCATCATACCGAACACATTCCTGGATGCATTGCATACACCGGCAATATTCTCCTTGCTCCCGTTCGGGTTGGAGGCCTCGGTGATGCGACCTTCCGCGTCACAGTAACGGAAGAGCACTTGATCCCCTTCCTGCATGCCCTTCAGCGTTGCTGCATCGGCATGGTAACGGCCTTCACCATGTGCGATGGGGATCTTCAATGCACGATCAGGGGTCGCTCCTGTTAGCACGGTCCTCCGGGTCGCCGGGCGAATGAAAACATTCCGGGCAATGAACTTTTGACCCTCATTATGCAATAATGCGCCAGGTAATAAACCCGCTTCGCAAAGCACCTGGAATCCATTGCAGACACCGAGCACGAGCCCTCCTTTCGCCGCATGTGCGGCCACCTCCTGCATGATGGGGGAAAAGCGTGCAATGGCCCCGCTCCTGAGGTAATCACCATATGAGAACCCGCCTGGGAGCACCACCATATCCACTCCTTTCAGGTCGTGTTCCTTATGCCATAATCGCTCCACATGCTGCCCCATGATGCTGCTCAGCACATGCACCATGTCCTCATCACAATTGGACCCCGGGAACGTGACCACTCCGAATTTCATGCTGCGAAGTTAGCGTAGCAACCGGGCCGAAGGATGTATCCTGTCCTGGTCCGAACGACTACGACCACTGCGCCCAAAGAGCCAGGCCCAGCAGCACGTATGTCGCACTTTCAGAGAGCAGTTGGCGCCGGGTACCTATCAACGCGTGACCGAGGAAGATCGCCAATGGGGCGGCCAGCAAAACCGCTGGGAAATCCTTGTCCAGGAACCAGGATAGACCGATGATGACCCCACATCCGGTGAAGAACGCCATGAACGAGGAGCGCAAGTTCTTGTCCCGCATCACCCCGTGCAGGTAGCCTTTCACGAAACCTGCAAGAGACACGATGACCATTGGGACCATCCATGCGTTCATCGAGATCCACCAAACGCTGTGCGCAACGGGAGCCCTGTCACTAGGTTGAACCACCGTACG
>JAHEFL010000238.1:0-3103 GCA_024640205.1 Flavobacteriales bacterium
ATTGGACAAGCTGACATTGGCCAACTCGATCGCGAGGAAGGCCGTGGGGTCGCGGGATACCGTACCATCGAAGAGTATCCATTGTTTCCCGTTGATGAGCATCAAGGAATCCACCTGCACCGTACTTGAGTCGATCTCAAAGCGCACTGGCTCCGCGGTCATCCAGTTCCCACGTCCGAAGTATAGTTGGGAAGGGAGCAGGTCCAAGGTCAGCGCTTGGAGACCCCGCACCTCGCCATGCACGTTCAGATCGCCATTGGTACCGCTGTTACTATCATCCCAACCCAGTTCGAAGGTAAGTTCGTCCTGGTAGGCCTTTCCCGAAAGGGATGTTCCGGAGAACCAAATGCTGTCCTTCCAGACCTGTCGTTCGCTTTTTACACTGAAGGCAAGTACATCCAAGGTCTTGTCCGCTACCACTGAAATGTTGTTGGCCCGCAGTTTCCCTAATGAGACCCCAGGCATCTCTGCCGAAAACCCGATGTCGAAAGTCCGGCTATCCAACCATCCGGTAAAAACACTTCCGCTGTCGATCGATGATCCCGGAGCGAAAAGATGCAGTACATCCGCCGTTCCCAGCGCGACGATCCGGAAGGTGAAGCGTTGCTCCTCCAGCTCGTATTCAACCTCGTCCCGCAGCACCGGGAACACGCTGTACAGGACGCTCCCGATGGCTTGAGGGAGCAGGGTCGGAAGGAACTCCCCGTGCACCTCACCTTCTGCGAAAGTGGAAACCAAGGTCAGCAGATTCTCGCCATCCCTCCTACCACTGGTGAGCAGGACATCACCCAACGCATGTTCACCGTCCTCATTACAGTACGAGATGTCGTTCATCTTCACCATTCCCAGCAAACTATCCGGGGATAGTCGGCCTTCGGCCTCCAACAAGACGCTCAACGTGTTGTAGTCCTTTACCGAAGTGATGCCCAAGGCACCCAGGTCCGCGTGTTGCACGTAGGCACTGAAATCCACCAGGGGCCATTGACCGCTCAGGTCGGCCAACCCTTCGAAATCCATCACCAGGTATTCATCGACGACCCGCAACCGACCATTGAAACGTCCGGGTTCTATCCGACCATTCG
The DNA here is from genome assembly GCA_024640205.1 of Flavobacteriales bacterium. Taxonomy (GTDB): domain Bacteria; phylum Bacteroidota; class Bacteroidia; order Flavobacteriales_F; family PHOS-HE28; genus PHOS-HE28. Next base: position 1,083 of record JAHEFL010000238.1, read on the forward strand.
CCTTGATCCCGCTCAGGGAAATAGCGCCGTAGGAAAGTTTGGGTATCACCCCCTCGAGATCAGCCTTCATCGACCCCAGCGTCGGACCACTCCCCTGTATCCGGATATTAGCCGCCACTTCCCCCAATTGCGGCACATCCAGAAGTGGGCCTAACCTGAACCCATCGGTCGCGATCCGCCCGGAAAGTGCGAACGGCTTGTCCACTGACACACGCTCGTAGGAAATATCCGTACGAATGGCGCCCAGCGCGGTCAAGGAGCGACCATAGGCCGTGAACGAACGCGTGAACCCGGTAAAACTCCCTTCGAATCGTATTTCGCCCAGGGAACGGACCTCAGGAGGAAGACGAAGCTTCCCTCCATCCACGAATGGTGGGACCGGGATCATTTGAATATCCTGAAGATCCGTGCGAAGCTCAGCGATATCCAGGAGCATGAACGTGTTGTCAACATCGGGCAGCCCGCTGAGTTCAGCATTGCCCTTGAAGAATGAGCGGTCACCGAACCCGATGGACATTCCCCGACCTTTCAGCTCCGCGACCGTACCCCTGATCCTTCCTGAGACGTTGATAGGAAAACGTACTCCTTCCAGTCCGGGCGCAAAAAAGGCGATATCCGCGAATTCGAGCCGGGAACTGTCAAGATCCAGTCGCATATCGACCTTGTTGATGAAGTCGTTCATGTCACCCCAGTTCTCCATGCTGAACAACAGGGTGCCGCGCACGTCGGTTTCCGGGGTCCTAAGAACCATTTGATCGATGGAAATGCCCTTCCCACATACGATCGCCGCACCTCCCAACTGGACGAGGTGAAGCCCGCTATGCTCCAGAAGGCTGAGCGTTTCCAAATGCGCACGGATAGTATCACCTCGAACACTGAACTGATGACCGACGACCTTTGCATGCGTCACATCCACATGATCGAAATCCACCCCGAAAGTTTGACGTTCCACATTCCCGTCGTGGAAAGAGAAATGCAGGTCCTCAATGGCGAAGGAAGAACAACGCACCTTCCAATCCGATCCCTGTTGGGAGGTATCCGAAGGAGTAAGCGAATTCAGTAAGCGGGTCAGATTGCTGTGATGTTCTCCGCTGTCCTTCGCCAGCGCGAACCGCGCTCCTTTCAGATCGAGCCTGGAAGCCTGTACCAGGTGTTTGCGTGAACGGATCCGCAATCCTGTGATGCGTAGGTCGTCCACTGCTATCAAGGTATCGCCGTTCAGATCCCCGATGAACACCTTACCGATCTCGATGGGTCCGAATGGGCGCAGCATGACCTTGTCCATTCTTACCTCCACACCAAGGCGGTCGCTGGCCAGATCACCAAGGATCCCGGCTGCCCAACGTTGCACAGCAGGTGTCATCATCAGCAATGTCACCAAGGATACAAGCGCAAGGGACCACAGGACGGCCGCACCCAGCAGTCGGAACATACGTTCCATGATCGGGTATTTCCTTTCTGGCGCCAGGCAGCTCTTAATTTCGTGCGGTCAGGAGCAAAGTCCGTTCCGTTGGATCAAAGATCCAAGGTGGCATATCCACAAGGGTTCCTGCGCAGCAGAAAATTCGCATGACCACCAAGGCATTGTTGATAATGGAGCGCAGGTCATGTGAAAGGAACAACGCATGATCGGCTGATGCCGTGCCGAACCCCAACAAAAGTAGCCTGCATGCCATCCACATCCTCGGATTCATTGGTGATACTGGGTATTGAAAGTTCATGCGATGACACGGCTGCGGCCGTGCTTGTGGATGGGCACGTGCGCTCCAATGTGGTGGCAGGACAGGATGTACATCGTGCATGGGGAGGCGTAGTGCCTGAACTCGCTTCCCGGGCGCATCAGGAGAGCATCGTTCCGGTGGTTCATGAAGCACTTCGCCAAGCTGGGATCGGCAAGGATGAACTCACCGCGATCGCCTTCACCGAAGGTCCGGGTTTGATGGGAGCCTTGCTCGTGGGCTCCTGCTTCTCCCGGTCCATGGCCCAGGCACTGGAGATCCCATTGATCGCGGTGGATCACG
>JAHEFL010000238.1:3113-4193 GCA_024640205.1 Flavobacteriales bacterium
AGCGCATGTCATGGCGCATTTCATCCATGATGGGGATGAGCGTCCTAGCCCGGTCTTCCCGTTCGTGAACCTCACGGTCAGTGGGGGCCACACGCAGATCGTGCTGGTCAAGGGCCCGATGGATATGCGGATCCTAGGGACCACGCTGGATGATGCCGCCGGCGAAGCCTTTGATAAAGGCGCGAAATTGCTCGGGTTGGACTACCCCGGAGGACCTCTCATCGACCGACTTGCCAGTTCCGGGGACCCGGACCGATACCCGCTCCCAAAACCGAACATCCGCGGCCTGGACATGAGCTTCAGTGGGATAAAGACCGCATTCCGGTCCTTGGTCATGAATGGGCTCGAGAAGGAACCTGATATGGTGGAACGGAACCTGGCTGACCTCTGTGCCTCCTTGCAGCGCAGTATTGTGGATCTATTGATGCGAAAGCTGTACAAGGCCGCAAAAGAAAACGGTGTGACCCGGATCGGCATCGGTGGAGGCGTAAGCGCGAATTCCTCGTTAAGGGCCTCCGTAAGGGCCTTGGGCGAGCGGGAAGGATGGGAAGTATACATCCCGCCATTCGCCTATTGCACGGACAATGCCGCGATGATCGCCATGTCAGGTCACCATCGGTATCTGCGGGGCGAATTTGCAGGGCTGGATTCGGTTCCGCGAGCGAGGTGAGTTCTCGATGAGATCGGATCCGCGGCACTTGTAATGGCCTCGATCATTAGTCCTGTTACTTTAGTCCCACCGCATGAGACAGCGAGCGTCGCTCACGTTCCATTCCATCCTTCCAGCACTGGCCGTGCTGGTCCTGTATTCCATCCTTTGCGATGCAGTGCAGGCGCAAAGCGTGAGCGCATTGATCGCGCAAGGGGATTCGCTCCTTAAAGCGGACAAGGCGAACAAGGCATTGGATGTCTATGAGCGGGCCGTGAAAGCGGAACCATCAGCAAGAACTTACCTGGCGAGGGCTAGGGCATACTATATGATGGAGCGAATGGACCATTTCCTAGTGGATGTGGACAAGGCGCTGAGATCGGACAGCACTTCGTCTGAGGCGCATTACCAACGCGCGCTATACGCTTTGA
>JAHEFL010000239.1 GCA_024640205.1 Flavobacteriales bacterium
AAAATGGGCCCGGACATGGACATGGAAACCGTGACCGGGTTGGCAGAGGCGTAAACCTTGGGGATGACCTCCCCGACCAGCAGAAGGACGAAGGTGACGGCCAGCACCTGGATGATGAAGACCACGTACCCTGGCATGCTACCCGTATCGAGCAGGCTGGAGACCGCGAACGACGAGAGGATCACCACGCCCACGTTCACCAGGTTGTTGCCGATCAGGATCGTGGCCAGCAAGCGTTTCGGCTTGGTCAGCAGGTCCAGTACGCGTTGGCCCTTCGGCCCCCCCCGTTCCTTCAGGTCGCGGAGTTGCGTGGGCGAGAGCGAGAACAGGGCCACCTCACTTGCGGAGAGTGCAGCCGAGGCCGCCAACAAGAGGGCTATGACCACGAGAACGATGGCCGTACCCAGATCCAGGGGTTGGAAATACAGGGGTAATGACGCGGTATATGCGGACGGAGGCTCCAAATCAGCGGTTCAGGCGGGCGTGGTCCAAAGCACGGATCTAGAACGGAAGATCATCCTCCTCCTCGCCACCCGCAGGGGCGCTCACCGGTTCGCTGCTCCGTTTCTCGCTCGGCGCGTGCTGCGCGGATGATCCGCCCTCGCTCGGACCACGGTCCAGCATGGTCATCTCATCGGCCACGATCTCCACGGTGTAGCGCGTGTTGCCATCCTTGTCCTGCCACTGGCGGGTGCGCAGTTTGCCTTCCACGTACACCTTGCTGCCCTTGTGCAGGTACTTCTCCGTGATCTCGGCAAGACCCCGCCAGGCCACCACATTGTGCCATTCGGTCTGCTCGCGCTTCTCGCCGGTTTGACGGTCCTTGTACGTTTCGCTGGTAGCCATGCGGAAATTGGCCACCGAGGCACCGTTCTGTAGATGACGCACTTCGGGATCGGCTCCGAGATTTCCGATCAGGATCACTTTGTTCACTCCGGCCATGGTAGTAGTTGATAGGGTACAGGTCAAAGATAGGCGTTCGCTCAGGCACCCTTCAGCAGGGCATCTTCCTGCAGGTAGCGCTCGATCAACCGGGGCAGGGCACGGCCTTCCAAAGCCGCTTTTCCCACCTGTTCCCAGCTTGCGGGGACCTGGCCCCCAAGGTCCGCATCGATGTGCCAGAACACCGCCTGGATGTGCTGATGCGAGAGGATATGCTTGATCCGTGGACTGCGGCCCCGGATCTCCTTGCCACCGGGTAGTATGGTCCGCAGCTCCTGGAGCAGGGTGCGCTCACCGATGGCGCGGGCCGTTTCGATCAAGGGGGGTTCGTAGAGCCCCTGCCAGATGTCCCTTCCTTGCCGCTTCTGCAGGATCAAGCCATCCCCGGCGGGAATGATGAGGTAATTGAAATGGCGCTTCCGGATCTTGGTCCTGCCAGCCTTCACCGGGTACTCGGTCATGTTCCCCCGGGCATGGGCAACGCACCTCCGCACCAGCGGGCAGGCATCACAATCCGGATCGCGCGGCGCGCACACCGTGGCCCCCAGCTCCATCATCGCCTGGTTATGGTCTCCGGGATGGTCGGTCGGGATCAGCTCAGCTGCCAGAGCGCGGAACTCCTTCCGCCCAGCGGTGCTATCGATGGGGGTGGCGATGCCGAAGACCCTGGCCAGCACGCGGTACACGTTGCCGTCCAGCACCGGTTCCGGAATGCCGAAGCAGATGCTCGCGATGGCCGATGCGGTGTAGTCGCCCACGCCTTTCAGCCCGAGCAGGGCGGCATGGTCCGCAGGGAAGCGGCCACCGTGCTCCGCCACCACCTGCCGTGCGGCCGTCCGTAGGTTGCGCGCACGGCTGTAATAGCCCAAGCCCTGCCACAGCCGCAGCACTTCGTCCTCGCTGGCGGCGGCCAGGTCCTGCACCGTGGGGTAGCGCTCCATGAAGCGGTGCCAGTAGGCCCTTCCCTGGTCCACGCGGGTCTGTTGCAGGATCACTTCGCTGAGCCAGATGGCGTACGGGTCCCGGGTATCCCTCCACGGCAGCGGGCGCCGGTTTTCCCGGTACCAGGGGAGCAGGGCATCCGCGATCGGGGAAGCAGTTGACATACAGGCACAAAGATCGGTTGCGCGATCCACAAGGAAGCCTATCTTTGCGGCCCCAAATCGTTTAAAGGGAATGACCAAGGCAGAATTGGTAAGTCTTATTGCCAAACGCACAGGCGTGGAACGCCAGGTGGTGTTATTGACCGTGGAGGCCTTCATGGAGGAAGTGAAAGGAAGCTTGGAGAAGGGTGAGAACGTTCATTTGCGCGGGTTCGGCAGCTTCATCGTGAAGCACCGTGCGCAGAAGACCGGAAGGATCCTCGCGAAGAACACGACCATCATCATACCCGCACATGACGTGCCCGCCTTCAAACCTGCGGATGTCTTCGTGGACAAGGTGAAGAACAGGCCGGGTAAGGGGAGCATGGAGCAATGAAGAAGTGGGGGAAGCCACAGCTGATAGCGGTGGCCGTGGCGTTGGTAGTGATCGTTCTTTTGGTAATGGCACCCCGGACAGCACCGGGAACAGTGGAAGCGGCACCGATGGATCCCACGGAGATCCAACTCGCCGAGGCGGTCGCCTTGGTGAACGGGGCGGAACCGATGCGGGGCATCATGATGCTGCGCGAGATCCTGGAGAAGGATCCCGGTAACGCCGAAGCCCATTGGCACCTTGGCTTGTTCTCCGTTCAGAGCGGACAATTCGACAAGGCCGCCGAGCGCTTCCACAAAGTGATCGAACTGGATGAGGCAGGCCACCCTGAGGCCTGGTTCTACCTGGGGCGGACACAAGCCACGTTGGACAGCATACCGCAGGCCCTGGAAAGCCTGAGGAAGTACAGAACATTAACACAGGACACGGCCATTCTGCATGGAGTGGACCGCCTTGTGAAGGAATTGGAGAACGAACTAACACCCTAGCACAATGCCGTGCGGAAAGAAACGGAAGAGGCACAAGATGGCCACCCACAAGCGTAAGAAGCGCTTGCGGAAGAACAGGCACAAGAAGAAGATCCGCTAGGACCTTCCCCTTGACCTGTGTGTGAACTGCTCACGGACATTGCTCCGTGCAGCCTGAGCACATGTGATAACGGCGCCCGCAAAGGCGTCCCATTCCTCCTATTTAAGAGGCAGAAAAAGTGAGCATTGACCTGATCATCCGTTCAGGTCCATCGGAGGTGGCCATCGCCCTGGTGCGGGACAAGCAATTGTCCGAACTGCACCGGGAAAAGACAGAGCGAGGCTTCGCCGTGGGCGACATCTACCTGGCCAAGATCCGCAAGGTGGCCCCGGGTCTCAATGCCGCGTTCGTGGACGTGGGGCATGAGAAGGACGCTTTCCTGCACTACTACGACCTCGGACATCAGTTCCGGAACATGTTCAAGTTCACCAAGGGTGCGGTGAACGGCAGCCAGAAGGTATCCACCGTGGATGGCTGGAAGCTGGATGGCGACATCCCCAAGGACGGCAAGATCGCCGATGCCATCAGCGCAAGCCAGAACATCCTGGTGCAGATCGCCAAGGAGCCTATCAGCACGAAAGGCCCGCGCCTGACGGCCGAGGTGACGCTGGCCGGCCGTTACATGGTGCTGGTGCCCTTCATCAACAAGGTCAGCATCTCCTCGCGCATCAAGAACGAGGAGGAGCGCTCCCGGCTGAAACAGCTGATGCAGCGCATACGGCCCCAGAACATGGGCGTCATCATCCGCACCAATGCGGAGCACAAGAACGTGGACGATCTGGAGGCCGACCTGAAGAGCCTGATGGGACGCTGGGACGTGATGTTCCACAACCTGCGCAATGCACAGCCGCCGAAGAAGGTGCTGGGCGAGCTGGACCGCACCAGCGCCGTGCTGCGGGACCTGCTGAACAAGGAGTTCACCGCCATCCATGTGGACGATGAGCTGCTGGTGGAGGAGATCGTGCAGACCCTGGAGAAGATCGCCCCGGAGAAGAAGGGCATCGTAAAGCACTACAAGGGCAAGCTGGACATCTTCGACAGCTTCGGGGTGAATAAGCAGATCAAGCAGGCCTTCGGGCGGCAGGTGATGCTGGCCAGCGGTGCCACCCTCGTCATCGAGAAAACGGAGGCCATGCACGTCATTGACGTGAACAGCGGAAGTCGCAAGGGTGCGGGGCAGAAGGACCAGGAAACGAACGTCCTGGAACTGAACATCGAGGCCGCCAAGGAGATCGC
>JAHEFL010000240.1 GCA_024640205.1 Flavobacteriales bacterium
ATCGTAGGCGACGCCTTCGAGGTCCTGCCCAAATTGATCGAGGCAGCAAAGAAGTTGAACGCCGAACGATAAGGAGCCCTATCGGACGATATGGACCCGGACCAAGGCGTTCCCTATCTTCACGGCCCTCCTTGATGAGCATGGAAAAAGTAGAGTTGCGCTTCCTTCGCATCACGTACAGCCATACGCATGCGGGCGCATATGCCTTGATCCTTACCGAAGTGGAGGGCGACCGGCGCCTGCCGATCATCATCGGCGGCGTGGAAGCACAGGCCATCGCGATACAGGTGGAGAACATCAAGCCGGCAAGGCCGCTAACGCACGACCTGTTCAAGAACATTTCGGACGAACTTTCGATCACCCTGAAGGAGGTGATCATCAACGACCTGGTGGAAGGGATCTTCCACGCCAAGCTCGTACTTGAGCAAGGTGGGAACGAGGTGGAGATCGATGCGCGCAGCAGTGATGCCATTGCTCTGGCCCTGCGCTTCGGTTGCAACATATTCACCTATGAGTTCATCCTGAGCGCCGCAGGTTTGAAGGTGGAGGAAGGCGAGGAAGAAGCGGAGGAGGAGGACAAGGCTCCAGCAGAGGAAAAAGAGCCGGGTGCCATGAGCGTGGAGGAATTGCGCGATATGCTCCAGGAGGCCTTGGACAAGGAGGATTACGAACGCGCTTCGAAATTGCGCGACGAGATCAAGCGGCGGGAGCAGACCAACTGAAGGTCCCGATACTGGAACGCCAATTTGCCGTTCGATCGTTCCTGTTCATCATCTTCGTTCATCCTAGAACTTGGTCGAACATGCGCAGTCCATTCCGTTCGCTTCTCATCCTCTTGCTATTGTTGCCGATCCCTGCGCTGGCACAGAGCACCCCGGCACCACTCACAGGGATCACTCCCACCGGCATTCTACGCGGATTGCTGGGCATGGCGGCGATCATTGGTCTAGCATGGGTCTTCAGCGCAAAACGAAAACAGGTGGATTGGAAAGTGGTCGGTATCGGCGTGCTGTTCCAGCTGCTGCTCGCGGTACTCATTCTCTACGTCCCCGCAGTGCAGTTCGTCTTCGAGATCGTCGGCAAGGGCTTCGTGAAGATCCTGGATTTCACCACGGTGGGGAGCCGGTTCCTCTTCCGTGACATGATGGACGTGAACAGCTTCGGGTTCATATTCGCCCTGCAGATCCTGCCCACGATCATCTTCTTCAGTGCGCTCACCAGCGTGCTCTTTTACCTCGGCATCATCCAGAAGGTGGTGTATGCGTTGGCCTGGGCCTTGAACCGTACCATGCGGCTCAGCGGCGCTGAAAGCTTGAGCACGGCCGGGAACATCTTCCTGGGACAGACAGAGGCTCCGTTGATGATCAAGGCATACCTGGACAAGATGAACCGCTCGGAGATCTTCCTGATCATGACCGCAGGAATGGCCACCGTGGCAGGTGGTGTGTTGGCGGCCTATGTCCAGTTCCTTGGAGGGGATGACCCGGTACAGAAACTTTTCTTCGCGAAGCACCTGCTCACCGCCAGCGTGATGGCCGCACCCGGAGCCGTGGTGGTGGCCAAGATCCTGTTCCCGCAGACCGAGACCATCGATGCGCGCATTGAAGTGAGCATGGACAAGGTGGGCAGTAATTTCCTTGATGCCATGGCCAACGGTACCACCGAAGGCCTGAAGCTGGCCGTGAACGTGGGCGCCATGTTGCTCGTCTTCTTCGCCTTCATTGCCATGTTCAATTACGGCTTCTTCAAGGTGGGGGCAGCGACCGGCCTGAACGGGTGGGTGGCCGATGTATCCGGCGGGAACTTCAGGAGCTTTTCATTGGAATTCATCCTTGGCTACCTCTTCGCACCGCTCATGTGGCTGATCGGCGTGGCGAGCGAGGACATCACACAAACCGGGCGCCTGGTGGGCGAGAAGATCATCGCCAGCGAGTTCGTGGGCTATGAGAGCCTCGCCAACCTCAAGGCGCAAGGCGCGTTCGCCTACCAACGCAGCATCGTCATGGCTACTTACATGCTGTGCGGCTTCGCCAACTTCGCCAGCATCGGCATCCAGATCGGTGGCATCGGATCATTGGCGCCCAGCAAGCGCGAATGGCTTAGCGAATTCGGGTTCCGGGCCTTGCTCGGTGGAACGCTTGCCTCGTTGCTCAGCGCCACGATCGTAGGGATGATGATCTGAGCGTAGATCCCTGTTGATCACTTTCGGAAGGGGCACGGACGGGCCTTGTCCGCGCGGCTACTTTTGCGGCCATGTCCAAGCGGGACGAGCTTACCGAACGAGCATTTGCATTCATCCGGCGGCAGCTGGAAAAGGTGCGGCAATGGCTCGTGCAAAGCAGGGCCCGCGAACTGGTGCTGTTGGCCCTGCCTTACCAAGTGGCTGCCGTGCTTACCGCGTTGGTCGCCGTGGGCTATGCGACGCTGTTCCATTGGATGGAAGCGCAGAACCTGGCACTTCTTGCCCACGACCGACGATGGATCTTCCTATCCGCGCCGATCAGTTTTCTGGTCTCCTGGTTCCTCGTGATGCGCTTCGCTCCGATGGCCGGTGGAAGTGGCATTCCGCAACTGATGGCTGCGATCGAAGTGGCTAACGAGAAGAAGCGTGATGGCTCCTGGCGCTTTCTGAACCTGCGCATCATTGTGGTGAAGATCGCCAGCAGCCTGGCCATGGTGGTTGGCGGCGGGGCGGTCGGCCGCGAGGGACCCACGCTGCAGATCGCCGGGAGCATCTATCGTACGGTGCATAAGCTGCTCCCACCCTTTTGGCCACGGGTTAGCCGCAGGATCATGATGATCACCGGTGGTGCCGCCGGACTCAGCGCTGCCTTCAACACACCACTCGGCGGGATCGTGTTCGCCGTGGAGGAACTGACGCGTACGCATATTGCACAGTTCCGCACCGCGGTGCTCACTGCGGTGATCCTGAGCGGCATGACGGCCCAGTGGCTGCTCGGACCCTACCTCTTCCTCGGCTATCCGAAGCTGCAGCCCGCCACCTTCTCCTTCATGTACAAGATCCTGCTCATCGCCGTGGTGGCTGGTTCGGCTGGAGCCATCTTTTCCCGTGGTCTGGTCGGCTTCGATAAGCTGCGCAGAAGCTTGAAGGGTATCCCGGCCCAGGCACTGTTCGCCTTCACCTGCGCCATGCTCTTCGCCCTCACCTTCTGGACCCTCGGTCCCCACGCGGTGGGATCGGGAAAAGCGCTACTGGAGGAGTACCTCTTCGCTGAGCAGGTGGAACCGAACGCGCGAAACGTGGGTGCCAGGATCCTCGGGCCGATGTTCTCCTTCAGCGCGGGTGGCGCGGGTGGCATTTTCGCTCCAGCACTTTCCGCTGGTGCGGCCATCGGCGGGTGGATAGCTCCCTGGTTCGATCCCTCTCGCGGACAGTTCAACCTGTTGGTGCTAGCTGGCATGACCGCCTTCCTCACAGGGGTCACCCGCTCGCCATTCACCAGCGCCATCCTGGTGCTGGAAATGACCGACCGGCACAGTGCCATTTTCCAATTGATGTACGCCGCCATGGTAGGCTATCTCATTTCCTACACCGTGGACCGTAAGAGCTATTACGAGCGGATGAAGAACAGGCTGCTCGCGACGCTGCCGAATTGGCCTCCACGGGAGCGAGTAGCTGGCAGGAATGCATCCCGGGTACAAGGCGCCGATCACGATGAAGACGACCCGGAAGCCCACTCGTGAGCGATACCTTTGCACGACGACCATGCAACAATACCACGACCTCCTTCGCCACATCCTCGACACCGGTGTGAGCAAGACCGACCGCACCGGCACCGGTACCATCAGCTGTTTCGGTTACCAGATGCGTTTTGACCTCGCCGAAGGATTCCCGGTGATCACCACGAAAAAGCTGCACCTCAAGAGCATCATCCACGAGTTGCTTTGGTTCCTTCAGGGGGATACGAACATTCAATACCTGAAGGAGAACGGCGTGAAGATCTGGGACGAGTGGGCTGACGAGAACGGCGACCTGGGGCCGGTGTACGGCTACCAATGGCGAAGCTGGCACACACCGGACGGACGTGTGATCGATCAGATCAGCAACGTGGTGGAGATGATCAAGAAAAACCCGGATTCGCGCCGCTTGATCGTCACGGCATGGAACCCGGCCGATGTGGATCGCATGGCGCTGCCACCCTGCCACACC
>JAHEFL010000241.1 GCA_024640205.1 Flavobacteriales bacterium
GGTCGCAGGATTCGGATACACGACCATTCCGTTGCTGACCGTCGGGACCGGTTGAAGACCTACCCACGGATCTGAACCCGACACGAAAACAGGTCTCATCATCAAAGATCCCTGGAACGAGGTGTTCTGCCAGCTGTTGGCGACTTTAAAAAAGATCTTGTTGCTGTTATTCCTGTTCCTATCGAAACCCAGATTCATGTTCGTGGCATTGGTCTGGGTCCAGCCCACATAGAATGTGCCTTCCAGCCATAGAGTAGAGTCGAGGGAATATTCAACGAATTTGTTGATCCCGTGATCCCTGTATTCCGGGCTGGAAAAAGAGAAGTTCTGATGCACAATGACCTCAGGGTCGAGGCTGCTCCATACGGTCACCAGAAAGTTACCCTCGGGAGGTGACTGCAAGGGTGGCTGGTTCGCGATGGGATTGAAATACATCCTGACAGCACGCAAGGAATCACCTCCGATCATATCGAAACGGTAGGCCAGCTTTGAGGCAGCCACGTTGAGCCCATAACCCATCTCAGCACTACCGTCATCATACGCATAGTAATTGCTCAGCTCCTGCACGAAGGTGATCGTATCGTTGTACCGGTTGATATCCGGCGTGGCATTGGTCAGAAAACGAACTTTCCAGAAAGCGTCATCGGTACTCAGACCGGTATCGTAAACGAAATCATTCGGACTGCTGTTGATGGGATGAATGCTGGGGAATATCGTATGCGCATCCCCTGAGGTATTGTTGCCATAGCTGGGCGGGTCAAATAGAACCGGCCCTTCTGCCAGCCCAGCCTGCATACGCCAAGTGATGAACCTGTCCTCATCATCCAGGTTCCGCTGAAGAATGGAAACACTTCCAGCCATGTACGAAGCCGGTGCTTGATCGATCTTCTTGAACGGAACGGAGGTATAGGTTTCCAGTATACTCGCTTCCGGATAGACCCAAGCCACGTCCACCAGGGTGGTATCGTCGAAGGTCCGCTGTTCACCCAGCCGAACGTAGTCCAGGTGCCAATGGTCGAAAGATCCGCTCAGTGTGGCATAGTTCAGGAATCTCATCCGGAAGCCGTTCTTCAAATAACGGAACTCCTTGATCGGGATCATGACCTGCTCGAAAGGCAGGGCGTCTATGCTTGAGGGATACGCACTCCGCCAGACACGGTACCAGGTATCCTCATCAGGAGCAAAGAACTCAAGCACGAGGCTATCCTGTGGTTGTGGAAAAGCATCCCCGCTCAATCCCCTTGCCTGGTAGTAGAAACTCAGGTAGATGGAATCGGCAACGGAATAGGCCAGCTGAATTGGAACGGAGGTCATTCGGTCCGCGATCCCATAACTGGAATAATCCTCATAGTTGTACGGCAGGCCGGTCCGAGAGAGTCCATCGAACGTCGCTACTCCCACAGTCGGTGGATTCACCGGGTAGGTCCCGTTCACGAAGACATCATCATCCTCCCAAAGGACCAAAGGACCAGGAACACCGTTGGTCAGGTACACCCCCTCATCCGCAGCGACATCATAGACCATCAGCGAGTCCTGTACGAGGTCCGGTGCAACTATCCATAAGGTATCCGGATCTGCGAGCTGGAGCGTATCGGTAATGGTATACGGGGGCCATGCCGTAATGATCTCCTCCTCAGGCGGGTAAGTGGAAAAATCCCTCAGGGTCACCTCTAAGGATGGAAGTGCTTCCTCGGTGATGATGACATTATCGGGATCGGCGATGTCCACAATGATCCGGAATGTGGTGTCCAAGGAAAAACTCATATCCGGCTCGGAAACACCATCGACCTCCAATTGATAAATGGTCGCGGTGAGAACGACACCGGGATCACCGACCTGGGCCCAACGACGTCGGGTCCGATCGATCGAGAAATCATCGATCAAGGGGATCTCCTGAGGCTCGTACAAATAATTGAAGTAGGTATTAGTGCCCGATTTCTCGGTCATGGGCAAACCCTCCGGTGCCGGTCGAGTGGAAAGTGCTCTCAATTCCTCTCCTTGCCCCAGTACCCCCTGGGATAGGAGCCCTGCAAGTCCCAGCATGATGATCGATCTATTCCGTCGCTTCAAGTGTATCGACATCTTGGTAATTCGTTGGGTCGTTCCATCCTTCGCGAGGTCGCAGGCCGGCCGTATCAGAAGTGAGCCAAATGTCGATCATACTTCCGAGGTGGATCCGTGTTCTACCATCCGCTGACGGCGATTGGCGCCGCACCCTGGCCAACGCTGAATCTGCCACGGAATTGCAACCCTGACATTCCACAACCACACCGAGATTCAAAGAAGCCATGTTCAATACGGTCCCAACCTCGGCATGTGTCAAACCTCGCAGGTCCGGTATCATGACACGTTCTCCCTTGTCCCCGCTGCCCAGCACCAGTGTTATGGCTTCCCCACTGCGTATGCGGTCATCCGCAAGGATGGGTTCCCCTTTGTATCTCACCTCGATCACACAATCCGTGCACGGATCGGGCTTGTATTCCAGCTCTTTAACCTTCAAACCAATGATCTCCAGGACGGACATTGCCTGCCTCTTGGACAGGTCCACCAGATCGGGCATATCGATCATCTTGGGTTGTACGGCATTCAACACGAGGTAGATCTTACGATCCGGCTTCACCTCGCTTCCTGCATCCGGGTCCTGGTCGACAATGCTTCCCTTGGGCAAGTCATCCGTATGTATGGAATCGATCACCACCGCGAACAACCGTCGGTCGGATAGCATCCCTACAGCTTCATCAACGGTCAGACCCTGCAGATCAGGCACCCTCATGAGCTCACCGTGCCTGGTGTAGCGCTTCAACCAGATCGTCCCCGTTGCAACGAACAATGCCACGAGGAGCAAAGGCAGCAATAAGGCAACAAGGCGTTTCCGGAATCGGGACATGGTTGACGCTCCGGAAGGCGCGACCTTCCGGAGCGGCCGCTAAGATAACCGGGTGCACCGTCCACACAGGGCGGTGGACACTTCCCTTCCGCGCGCATGCGTTGTGATGCGAGCACGAGGAACTTTGTCCTTAACCTACCCAGCCATGGCCCGTCCATTGATCGCCGTTTGCCGCGGCGGCTATTCAGGAGAATCGACGATCAGCCACCAAAGTGCGAAGCGCATGCTGGCCGCAGTGGATCGGGATCGTTATGAAGCCCTGTTCGTGAGTATTACACGAGACGATTGGGAGTGTCATAATGCTACCGAAGTCGCGATCCCGTTCGACCGAGCTACTTTCGGGATCGATCGAGGGAAGGGACCGGAGCGTTTCGCTGGGGCATTGATAGCCATTCACGGTACACCGGGAGAGGACGGACCCTTGCAGGGCTATTTGGACATGCTGGGCATTCCATACCAGACGGGCGGCATTCTCAACATGTCCCTCACGTTCAGCAAGTACTCCACTACCGCGCTCCTGCACCATCTCGGTTTCACGGTCGCACGCTCGGTGATGTTGCTCCGTGATACACCAGGTACCGTCGAGTACGTAGCCTCCGTTGGCTATCCCTGTTTCGTCAAGCCGGATCGGAGCGGAAGCAGCCTGGGGGTGACCAAGGTGAAGTCCCCTGGTGAGTTATCGGATGCGCTTGCGGCAGCCTTCGCCGAATGCCACGTGGTGATCGTGGAAGCAGCGGTGAACGGTATCGAACTGACCTGCGGGGTGCTGCAGCTGGAAGGTGCAATTCATGCCCTCCCGGTTTGCGAGATCAGGACCTCGCGGGAATTTTTCGATTATGAAGCAAAGTACCACGCCAACGACACCCAGGAGATCATTCCGGCGCCGATCCCGGAGGAAGTCACCCGGTTGGTACAGGAACGTTCAAAGGCGATCTATCGGGCACTCGATTGCCGCGGTATGGTCCGGGTGGATCATTTCTGGACCGGACAGGACCTGGTCACGATCGAGGTCAACACGGTGCCCGGGTTCTCGGGAGCCAGCATCTTCCCAAAAATGCTGGAAGCGGCCGGGATGTCGGTTGATGAGGTCATCAACAAGCATCTTGTCTTGATGCTTGAAGATCGACGTCAGGCGCTCGCGAGGTAGGTCACGAGTTTTCGTATCGCACTGCCTCGATGACTGACGGCATTCTTAGCGGTCTTGTCCATTTCGGCGAATGTCCGGTCACTGCCATCGGGAAGAAATATGGGGTCATAGCCGAATCCCCCTTCTCCTCGTGGT
>JAHEFL010000242.1 GCA_024640205.1 Flavobacteriales bacterium
GGCGACATGCGTTATCGTGTAGGGTGCGAAATCCGGAAGCCCCATGCGGTCCACGGTGTACTCGAGTTCGAAATTCCTCAAGGTCGTGGGATCCAAAGCCAGTTCGGCTTCGAAGTCACCGTATTTATTCAGTTTGGATCGGCCCCGTATCGTCATCCGGTCCGATGAGGAACTCATGCCATGGGCATGTACTTCAAGTTCCGTGAAGGCATAACGGAACGTGTGATAAAGCGTGTGGTCATTGAACAGTACTGAGCCGTTGGACACTTCCATCGAGTCAAGGCTGTAGCTCATGGTGGAGTAATTCTCCGCCAGCATGTTCACATAGTAACTCATGATACTGAAAGGATTCTCCGGATCGTAGCCCAGCTCTTCCTCCAACTCAGTGGTCGCGCTGCTGTCCTCGGTCAACAACCTTGAGAAATTGTCCCCATCGTCGTACAATTCAACGAACAGGTATGGTTCGTCCATCAGGAACCGACGGACCCGATACACCTCGTTCATGACATCCACGGTATCCACCACCAATTCCAGGCCGCCCAACCCGACGAGCTTGACACCGTTCGGATCCTTCAGTGCGAATCCGGTGGCACCCAAGGTGCCTTTCATGGAGAAGTTCACAGGGTCATTGCCATCGCCTTTCACGAGCAGGTCCGCATGCAGTGTTCCGTCAAGCCCGCCGATATCCATGAACGGCTCCACATAGGAGGCCAGCAGATCACAGGGAGCATTGTTCATGGTGACATGCAGTGCGTACAGCAGTTCCACTTGGTCCAGGTCAAGGTCCAATTCAATGCCGGTACCGTTCAACATATCCAGTTGCAACAGTGCTTCGATCAATGGCACGTTCCAGATCACCTGGGGACAGGTGAACCGTGCCCTCGTGACCTGGAACGGGGCAGGTAGCAATGCACTCCGATAGGACAGGGAGGCGCTGTCCACCTGGATATCATACAATGCGAAACGGAATGGTTCATCCGGACCTTCCTTTTCGGTCGGATCGTCGCTGTACATATCAAGGATGTCACTGAAATTGAATCGATCGCCATCCTGGACCACTCGTACGAACGGTCTATCGACATGAAGTTCTGCGATCTCCATCATGCCGAACAGCATCTTGGATGGCGTGAGATCCACACGGATACCTTCAACACTGAGGAACGTGCTGTCGCCTTCTGCTTCCATCATTTTCAATCCTCGGATGGTGACAACCCCATTGAGCGGATTGAGTCGGAAATGATCCAATGTGACCTGGCGGCCGGTATATTCAGGACCGTACTTTTTCACCAACCACTTCACCACAGGGGGATGTGCCAGCCAAAAAAGAACAAGGGTCACTATCAGACCTGTTAAGGTCCACTGAACAGGCTTCCGTATGCGGTCCATCCACGCCATGAAGGGTGCGTAAAACTATCGCATCGGACGATAGCTACCCCGGGGCGCTTCTGGTGATGATCGGGCAGGTAATGGGGACGCTGGTCAACAATTCCCGAAGCCGCCAAAAAGCAGGCTCAGGCCACCGAAGAATCCGTTCAAGCCATCGGATGGCACATCCTGCAGTTCCAAGCCATCCACGTAGCGGTAACCGATGTACACGTTGGGACGGAACCAAGGTTTGATATTGAACTCGATACCAACACTTGGTGTGATGACCATGACAAGATCGGAGATGTCCTGTGGATACTTGTTCCCTTGATCACGATCGGCCCCATCGAATTTCCATGTGGCTCCACCCCAGCCCAATTGCATGTTGATCACAGGGTGGATCGCGCGTTCAGGCCCCAAGCTATATTGGAACCAGAAGCCGCCGTGACCGAAACTGAGACGGGCCGCCAACGCCAAGCTATCATTTACCTGTAAGGTCCTGTGTGCATTCGTTGATAGCCCCATTCCGTAACCGCCCAAAAGCAGACGATCATCGAAAATGATCCCGCCACCGCCTCCAGTGCCGGTGACCAATCCATTCTCCAGTGCCAGGTTGCCCAGTTGCAGCATGAATCCGCCTCCTCCGCTCACATGTATATTTCCGCCGAACAAGTACTGTGTACTGTCCTTGGAAGACGGCGATCCGGCAACGCAGATCCCGCTTAGGAGAGCGGCGAAAAGAAAGGTCAATGGATACTTCATGTTCGGCTAATATTGATGAATTGCGAAGCGCGTGTAAATGACCTTCGTTAGTTGCTCGCTTTTGTGAACCGAATGCTACTGACCGGATCCATGCTCGCGATCATGATCGATCGTGATCCAGCACTGCACCTTCATCGTAACCGATGATCCTGGATAAAGGGAGAGCTATCCAACGCGTGTACTCCAGTTCAAGCCTTGCTATCTTGCTGGTACCAAACCCTTCAGATATGATCAAGAAGATCCTTCTCCTAGGGCTACTGGTGTCCACGACCCTGTGGGCGTCGGCCCAGAACAAGCGCGAGATCATACCGCGTGACAGCATTACGCAGAAGTACGCCTACCAGGGCGTTGTGAGCGTGGACAGTGCTTCCCTGGCCGATCTGACCACCAGGCTGGAAAAATGGCAGAAGAAGCACTACAACCCTGCCGAGAGCAAGTATGCTTCGGTGGCCAAGGATGGTGATAGCCATACCATGCATGAGCGGGAAGCGCTACCCGGCAAAGCGCGCAAGTTCATCGAATACGACCTGACCGTGGACTTGAAGGACGGACGTTACCGGTACAAGCTTGGCCAGATCGAATACATCGCCGTGGGCAAATATCCACTGGAGGACAAAATGGCCACGGACAAGCGCAGCGACCTGGAGGAGATCCATGCCATCTGTACCCGTATCATCGCCAGCCTGGATGCTGCCATGAAGCAGGGGGATGACTGGTAGGGAATTCCGGATCAACCCTTGATCTCGAAGGTCACCTTCGCCGTGATCCGGTATTGGGTGATCTTGCCTTTCTCTACGGAGGCGCTGTGGTCCTGTATGTAGATCGATCGGATGTTCTTCACGGTGCGCGAAGCTTCCTTTACGGCATTCTGTGCGGCGTCCTCCCAACTCACTTTGGAATTTGCGAGGACTTCAATGACTTTCATGATGCTCATGGTCGTATCTGTTTGCCTAAAAGGTAAGCTTCGTCCCATGGATAGTGGATGAGCGAACTCATGGACGTGATCCAGACCTACCTTCATCCTGTGCGATCGATCTTCATTCTCCTTATCCTCATGGGGGCAACTGCAGCCCAGGCTCAGCGACCTGCCTTGATCGGTTATTACGCAGGCGATGGAAGCGACCTGCCCGGTCGTCCATTGGAGCAATTGACCCACGTGATCTGGTGCTTCCTGCACTTGCAAGGGGACAGCATTGCGCCGATCACTGAGGCACAACGCTCGGTGATCCAGGATCTGGTGGACAGGAAGAAGGATGCCCCCGACCTCAAGGTGCTCCTCTCATTGGGTGGCTGGGGAGGATGTGCCACCTGCTCCGAGGTCTTCGGGCGACAGGAAGGTCGCAAGGGCTTCGTACGCTCCATGATAAAACTGCTTGAGGAGACCGGTGCCGATGGCATCGACCTGGATTGGGAGTATCCGGCTGTACAAGGCCCACCCGGACATGCCTTCGGTGATCAGGACAAGCGCAATTTTACCTTGCTTGTAAAGGAGTTGAGGATGTCGCTCGGGGACGAAAAGGAGATCTCGTTCGCGGCAGGAGGAACCGATGAATGCCTGTTACAGGGTTTCGAATGGGAGCACGTGATGCCTCTGGTGGATCGGGTCCACATCATGAGCTACGACCTCGTACACGGGTATAGCTCGGCCACCGGCCATCACACTCCCTTGTTCAGCAATTCAGAACAAGAACTGAGTACCGATCATGCCGTCGGGATCCTGCTGAAGGAAGGTGTGGAACCAAGGAAGATCGTGATCGGGAGTGCTTTCTATGCCCGTGTTTTTAGCGTGTCAGATACCATCGGGCATGGCTTATACCGGCCAGGTAAGTTCGATCACGCGGTCTCCTATCATTCGCTTGAGAAGGTGGTGACAACGGAGAACGGATGGAAGTGGTACCTGGATCCGCAGGCAAGGGCTCCATACGCGTTCAACGCAACGAGCATGGAGTTCCTGACCTGCGATGACGCTACGAGCGTAAAGGCCAAAGTGGACTACGTGCGCGAGCAGGGCCTGGGGGGCATCATGTTCTGGCAGCT
>JAHEFL010000243.1 GCA_024640205.1 Flavobacteriales bacterium
TGCCTGTCAGGGCGAGCGGCGAGATCGATCCGTTCCGCGGTCGCACCACCGCTGATGTATTCCGCGATCACCTTCGAGGTCTCGCCTTGTGCCACCATCTGCCCATGTTTGAGGTAGATGGCGGAGGTACACAGGTTCTGGATGGCGGCCATGCTGTGCGAAACAAAGAGGATGGTCCTCCCTCCCTGGGATACCTCCTTCATTTTACCCAGACACTTGCGCTGGAATTCGGCATCACCCACGGCAAGCACCTCATCCACCACCAGGATCTCGGGCTCCAGATGCGCGGCCACCGCGAATGCCAGTCTCACGTACATGCCGGAGGAGTAACGCTTCACCGGCGTATCCAGGAACTGCTCCACCTCTGCGAAATCCACGATCTCATCGAACTTGGAGGCGATCTCGCTGCGCGACATGCCGAGAATGGCACCGTTGAGGTAGATATTCTCCCGACCGCTCAATTCGGGGTGGAAGCCCGTACCCACCTCAAGCAAGGAAGACAAGCGTCCGTTGATAACGACCCGGCCCTCCGTGGGGTCCACGATACGGCTCAACACTTTCAGCAAGGTGGACTTCCCCGCTCCGTTCCTGCCGATGATCCCGACGCGGTCACCCTGGCCGACCTGGAATGACAGGTCCTTCAAGGCCCAGAACTCACTTTGGGATGCTCCCGCAGCGGAAGGGCGGAACAGCGTTCTGGCCTTGGAGGCGATCACATCGCGCAACGCGGTATAACCTTCCCGTTGCTTGTGCCGCAGGATGAACTTCTTGCCGAGGCCTTGTACGTCGATGATCGGTCCGCTCATGCTCAGATGATATCGGCGAAGCCTTTCTCAGTGCGACGGAAGTAACGGACCCCGATAATGAGCATCAGCAATGTGGCGCTGCAGCTGATGATGAAACCCGGCCAATGGATGAAGGCATCACCGCCGAAAAAAGCATAGCGGAATCCGTCGATGACGGCGACCATGGGATTGCAGGCATAGATGCCTTTCACGATCAATGGAATGGAGGCATGGCCATACACATCCTGGCTGCTGAAAGCCACCGGGGTGACGTAAAGGCCGAACTGGACCAGGAAGGGCACGATGTACCGGAAGTCCCGGTACTTCACGTTCAGTGCGGCGATGAAGAGCCCCATGCCCAAGGCTCCCACCAACGCGAGAAGCAGAAAAACCGGGATCAGGAACACCTCCGGCCCCGGCAGGTAGGCGTAGACGAACATCAGCACGATCAGGATCAGCAGTGCGATGGCGGAATCGATGAGGCTCACCAGCACCGTGCTGAACGGCAGGATGAGCCGGGGGAAATAGACCTTGGTGAGCAGGTTGGAGTTGGAGATCAGCGAATTGGCGGATTCGCTGAAGGCCGTGGAGAAGAACTGCCATGGTAGCGTGGCCGCACCGACCATGAGGATCCGGGGCACATCGCCCGGTACCGTGGAACCGAAGAGCCAGCCGATGGCCCACATGGCGCCGAGCGTGATCAGTGGCCGCAGGAGCGCCCATAGGACCCCGATCGCGGTCTGCTTGTACCGGACCATCACATCCCGCCAGGCCAGGAAGAACAGGAGACCGCGGTACTGCCACAGATCCCTCCAGTAGTGCTGGCTGCCCGAGCCCGGTTCTATGACCACCCGTTGCATCATCGGCCCGCACGATCGGCTTTACGGATCATCCCGAGGTGATGAAGTGGGTCGTGAGCGAGCATGGCGGTCGGAGGAACGTAGCGTTGAACAGGCCTATGGTGCCGCGTCTTTCGAAGCGGCCAAAGGTAAGGTCGGCCGCCGTAGCGGTCCTGTTCCTCAGCGCGTAAGGCGATGCGCGGAGGCCTTGGGCTCGCGACCGAGGAGCAGCAACTCCCACATCCCTTGCAGATACCCCAGACCATAAGCGACATGCAGGACCACGAAAGCGATCACTGTTTCGGGCACATCACCGAGACGTTCCGTGGCCTGAAAGGCGCTGAACAGTGCGGCCGCTCCGTACAACACCAGTCCCGATGCATATCCCAACAGGAACACCGGATGAACCGCAGCGAGAAGGGCTCCCACGACGAGGAAAAGCACGAAAAAAGCCGGGACGAGCTGGCGCCACGTGGTGATGCTCTTGTGCAGGCGATTCACATACACCTTCCAGTAACCGTATTGCTTGTATTGGCGGAAAAGCTTACGGATGCTGGCACGCACATAATAGCGGCTCCGGATCCGTGGCGATAGCCGGATCTTCCAACCGGCCTTCACGACCCGGTAGTTGAATTCGTCATCCTGGTTGCGAACCAGGCGTTCATCGAAATAGCCCACCTGCTCGAACACAGCGCGGCGGTAGGCACCGAACGCCACGGTATCCACTTCACCCGCTTTGCGTCCCGTGCGGAAGTGTGCACTGCCCACGCCAAATGGATGACCCATGGCCGCGCCGATCCGCCTGCTGCGGGCATCCTGGAACACATTTTCGATGACGCCGCCCACGCATCCGGCCTCCGGATGATCCTCCAGCAAGGCCAGATTCTCGCGAAGGAAGTCCTCCTCCACTTCAGCGTGCGCACCCAGAATGATGCCCACATCATAGCCTTCGGGTCGCAGACCAAGGTTCATGGCATGTGGAGTCGTGCGAGCTGGATTATCCACCAGCTTGATCCACGGATGCGTTGCCGAAATGGTGGTCACGATCTCCCTTGTACCATCGTCGCTCATCCCATCACATACCCACACTTCCACCTTCGATCCAGTTCGATCGACAGCGATCAATGATCTGAGGCACAAGGCGATATGGTCCCTCTCGTTCCGGCAGGGGATCACCACACGCACCTTCGTATGACCGGTACCGTTGGTTCCCGTCATGGTCGTCAACAAATTGCCTTGTTCGCGAAGACGTCCTGCAGCACGGTCATCATGCGGTCCACACAGTGATCCCATTCAAAATGCTCCTGTACCCGGGTCCTGCCGGCCTTCCCCATCCGTTCGCGAAGCTCCGGATCACTGATCAACGTCCGCAGGGCCTCTGCCGCCGCTTCCACATCCTCCGCCGGCACCACCATCCCACTTTCTCCGGCCGCGACCACTTCCGGCAATCCGCCGACATCACTCACCACCACCGGGATACCACAGGCCTGGGCCTCCACCACGGCCACGCCAAAGCTCTCTTCCCGGCTCAGCGCCACGTAGATATCCAGTTCTCGCAACTCGTCCGGAACGCGGTCATGGCTCACCGCACCGATGAACTCCACGCGATCGGCAAGGTGATCCTCCCGCACCATCTGCTCCAGCCTCCGCCGTTCTTTTCCTCCACCGACGATCCGTAAGCGGATGGACGGGGCCTTGAGAACGGCTTCCACCTTGGAGAACGCTTTTATGAGCAGGTCCACGCCATACACCGGCATCAGGGTCTTCACGGTGCCGATGATGATCGGGCCGTCCTTGGGTTTGTCCGGGGCTGGCTTGAACCGTTCGGTATCCACACCGAATGGCACCACCACCACGGGTAAAGCCTCATCGATCAAGGACCGCACTTGCCTGGCCATCGCTTCACTGGTGGATACGATCAAGCGCACCCCGAGCAGGTTCCGAAGCAGCCAGCTACGATGAAGCACGCTCTTCTCCGGGAACTCGTGCACATCGCTGCCCCAGACATTCAATACCACAGGCACAGGATCGCACCAACGAGCCAACGTACCATAGCCCGTGGCGTAGTGCGCATTCACCACATCCGGGCGCAACAGGGCCACGAGCTGCTTCACTTGTGGTCCGTTCATCACGTACCCAAGCCCTGCTCGATGAGGCAGGCGATGCACCTTCACCTCTCGAGCATATCCCTCCAATGGCCGGTGCTGCGTCACCAGATGAACCTCACAACCTTTGGCTGCATACGCATTCGCCCAGCGTAGCGTATGGACGGAGTTCGCAGCGGAAAGAAGGAGCACCTTCATCGGGCGACGAAGTTCGCGACTTGATCCAGAAGATGCGCCCATTATTCCGCCCCTCCACCTCTGCTGCCGCTCGTACGAGTAGCACGGGACCCGGGGAGGATCTCCGTCTATCTTCGGAACCGAACATGACACACATGGAATTCTTTCAATGGCACTGGTGGGCCGGACTGGCCATCATCCTATTCATCACTGAGATCTTCATTCCGGGGTTCTTTCTTGTCTGCCTTGGGATCGGT
>JAHEFL010000244.1 GCA_024640205.1 Flavobacteriales bacterium
GAAAATACGTGAGCTGGGTCGGCAGCCAGCGTCACTCATTACCGTTGCAGCACAATGGGCATTGCGATCCCCTCGCCACGCAACATGTACGTGCCGTCCTTCAGGTGGCTCAGATCCATCCAGTCGGTGCCAGATCGCAGGACCACGTGCATCACCGCACGGCCAAGCGCGTCCATGAGAATGGCTTCGGTCGGTCCTCCTACCCCATCGATCCGGAGCATTCCGGAACTCGGATTCGGATAGGCGCGGAACCCTGGTGCCAGCATGCTCTCCCCGGTCCCAACAGCAGTTGTGCATCCTTCGGCCAACACGGCGTAGGCCTCCTGGATCGGCGGAATGAGGCAGGTCATCATATCGAACAGGTCGTTCGATTCGTAAGGGTCCGATCCCATGATGTAGAATTCCTGCGTGCCATTTCCGAAGTCGATGAGTTTGTACTGCTCATCGCGCACCGCGTGGCCTATGCCCAGTGGTCCGTAGCCGTCCGTGCGCACGCAGGCCCGGTGCTCCAACCCACTTTGTGTGAGAAGGGGAAGCAGGCTCTTACTCGACGCGTACTCCGGCAGGGCTTGGCCTGTGAGTTCCACGATGGTGCTGAACAGGTCAGTAACTCCGACCAGCGCATCCTCGCGTTGCCCCGCGCGCGAGACACCGGCGCCGGTGATCACCAGCGGTACCTGTACGCCACCCTGGTACAATGTGCCTTTGGCCTTGGAGGGCAGATACGGCGCTTGCACCACCTCGCCCGGAGTGCCGTTGTCGCCAATGAACACGATCGTGGTGTTGCTCAACTGGTCCGCTGGGATGGCATCCAGCAGGCGCCCGATCTCATGATCCACGCTCTCGACCATGGCCAGGTAGTATGGCAAGGGGTCGGCATCGATCGAGGCCTGATCCGTTGGGAGCGCGCCCTGCGAGTGCATGTACAGCGGTGGTCGGTGGAAGGGTGCGTGCGGGGCATTGTAGGCCAGCCAACAGAACCAGGGTTGCGTCTGCCCATTGATCCATGCGATGGCACTATCGGTGAGCACCTCCGTGACGTAGTTCTGGTTCGGGCCAAGCACGCCGTTGGTGGTCTGCGGCCAGTTGAAGTAATTCTGCACACCACCATCGAGGATACCGGTGAAGTGCGGCACGCCCTGCATGCCAGGGTCGTTCGCTGCGGGTGTGGTACCGCCTAAATGCCACTTGCCTATCAGAGCGGAGGCATAGCCACTGTTGATGTCCTCCAAGTATTCGAAGAGGGTGGTCTCCGACTGCGCCAACTGGTTCAGGGTACTTACTCCGAGCACATTCGTTTCATGACCTTGGCGTCCAGTGATCAGCGCGGCACGCGTAGGGGAACACAATGGAGTGGCCCAAGCATTGTCGAACGTGAGGCCTTCGCTCATGAGCGATGAGAGGTTCGGCATGGAAGCCTTCTGCGGACCGGTGAGGTAATTCGGCATCGGATCCAAGCCAAGGTCATCCGCGATGATGAGCAGGATGTTCTGCTGCGCGAACATCGGATAAGCGGCGAACAGGCTGAGCAGGAGTATAAGGGGACGTGCCATCCGGAATAATATCTGTTCGCAAAAAGGAACCAACGATCACCTAAATTTTGATGAATCGTTGTGAAGTTACCACGACGCCGTGCGCATCGATCACCTGTAGCAGGTAGCTCCCAGCATCATAACCCATGAGCGGGATCGTCCTGTCCAACCGACCATCAGGAAGCATGAATTCCCATGCACCCATGATCTGACCGGCGGCATCCATGATCCGCATACGATACGATGCCTCGGCTCCACCCTCCCACACCACGTTCAGGCTCCCACCCACTGGAACCG
This sequence comes from Flavobacteriales bacterium, assembly GCA_024640205.1. GTDB lineage: Bacteria > Bacteroidota > Bacteroidia > Flavobacteriales_F > PHOS-HE28 > PHOS-HE28. Next base: position 1,830 of record JAHEFL010000244.1, read on the forward strand.
GGTACAGATGGATCCGCGAGCCGCCCTTGTGATCCACACTCACCACGGGGCTGTACCGATAGGTCCCATCCATGGACTCCTCTCTCACGCGGTAGTGGTTCGTTCCTAGGAGCGGATCATTGTCATGCATGCGATAGTCAATAACAGCAAGAGAGTATCCAGCTGCGGGCAATATCCCGATCACCTCGAACGCATGGTCAGCACCCGCACGTTCCACCAGGAAACGCTCCGACCCTACCTCGGAAAAGGTGCTCCAACCCACGAGCACCTGGCCACCCACCGGTTCCGCGAACAGGCCCACCACGCTGATCGGGAGCACGGTACAATCCAGGGAGGCCGTGCTGGATGCGTCCCAATCGAGGTCAAAGGCCAGCCCGCTTTGGCTCCAGTTGCTGATATAGAGAAGGTAAACCTCACCCACCTGCACATCGAGGTATTGTACCCACTTGTCCCCGAAGGCACTCTCGCTCTGGTCCGTGGCTGTGAAATTCAATCCGGTATCACCGCTCGGTGCCGCATAGCTGCACCGGAGCGGTGCTCCCAGCGGCGGACAGATGGAGCTCACACTGCTGCCAGGTGGGAAGGGGCCCCAAAGGGCAAAGTCGTAATCATCCGCTCCATTGGACGGCGAGATGGTGAAGGCAAGCGTACCGGAAGCTGAAGCAGAGAAATTGTACCACGTACCCTGGCGTTCGGCATCCAGCAGACAACCATAATTCGAGGCGTTCAGGTCCGTCACGCTCCCGGTGTTGCTCGGGCTGTTGTTGAAGCCTTGATCATTGCAGATGGTGAACCCCCCGATGCAATCCTCCGGTGGTGCAGGTGGCGGTTGGCAACTCACGGTGCCGGCGTAGTTGATACCCGCCGCTGGTGCCGTCCCGGAAGTGTACAGGATCCCACCCATCAAGGTGAGCGAAAAACTGTTCTCCCCCTGCCAGGGACCCGAGTTGTTGTAATCCAGCACGATCACATCGTTGATATCCACGCCTAGAAGGATCTGGTTACTGGAACCGGTTACGGTGTAATACGTGAACGGCCCACCATTGATGCTCACTCCCACAGCGGAGCTACCCCAACCGTCACCAAAGCTGTCGAGCAGGGTAAGCGTATACACGCAATCGCCACTGGGAGGCGGGGGCGGCGGCCCGCAGGTGAGCGTGGCACTCCATCCGGCAGCAGCCACCGACAGGTCCGAGCTGAACGCCAGGGTAAGACATCCGCCCGGGTGCGTGCTGGTGAAAGGCCCCGGTATGGTCGTGCCGCTGAAGGTGCCCAGGCTGGGCGATCCGGTGTTGGGTCCGTTGTAGATGGTGACGAAGTCCCAACCGGCCTCCGTGGCGAAACTGTTGAAGGTCATCGTCAGGACGTCGCCCGGTACGCTTGGGCAATAGGTCTGCACGAAGTTGCTCCCGTTGGGATAATTGCCCGCTGCTCCACCGGGATCGTACACCTGGCTTCCACAGACCACGGGAGGTGGTCCACCACCGCAAGCGATCACGAGGTTCGCACAGAGACTGTTCGAGATACAGGGGAACTGATCCACTAGAACACGTAGCTGGCCCGTGAACGTGGCCACCCATGTGATCGTGCTTTGAAGACCGCAGCCATCGTCATTGAAACCAAGGCTGCCGCCTCCCAGGTTATTGTACAAGGTGATCTGGGTATCCCATAACGCATTGCCGCAGGTGCTGAACGTGTAGGTGTTGCCACTGACGACGTTCACCAGGACATATTCGCCCCCGTATACGCAGGGCACGGTGCTGCTACCCGGACAGGTCGGCGTTACGGTGGTATAGAGAAGGTTGTTGTTCGCGCATTGGGCAGCGAGCTCAAGGCATGGGAGCACGGAAAGGAAGGCCAGGGCGGTCAGCGGAAAGGTGATATGCTGGGGCCGCCACATGATCCTACTCCGTTGGAATGCTCAGGTTACCACCGCCTGGTGGACCTGTCGATAAAGAAGCCGGTTCGCCGGCGTCCTCCCGGTCCATGCGTTTGGACGGCCGACCCACTGCTTGGAAGGATCCCAAACCGGCGGACTGAAGGACGGATAAAAGGGAGGCTTCATCCACCCCATGTGGAGCGCGCACTTTCACACGATCGCCTTCCACGGATACGAGGCTGCCGGGGACGGCCTCAGTGACCGCTGCGTGCAATACTTTGGGTGCATGGGCCGACAGGACCTCCGTAGCCATGAATTCCGAAACGCGGGTCTGTCCGCATAAAAGCAAGGGAAGGGTGTAGCCCAACAAGGCACAGATCCAGATCGGTGATATGCGCGTGCACCACATGATCTCGTCCGGCGGCCCACGGCCGGGCCACGCGACAA
>JAHEFL010000245.1 GCA_024640205.1 Flavobacteriales bacterium
ATCATCAGGGCATGGTCCAGTGCCTCCTTGGCGGCTTTCGGGTCCTCGTCCTTCATTGCTTGATATTCCGCCAGGGAGGCGGTGGCCTCGTCGGTGAGCAGGCCGGTGTCGGTGCTGTCGAGCGAAAGACCTGCGCGGTACATGGTATGCGCCATGGCCACGTTGTCCAACTCCCGGAAGAAGGCGCCATAGCCCCGGTAGATCGCCGGGTTGTCCGCTTTCACCAGGAAGGCCTGGTTGAATCGGTACATGGCCCGGGTGTGGTCGCCGCGCTTCAGGTACTCGAAGCCCAAGGCCACGAGGTGGTCGCTGGCTTTGCGCGGGGTGCTGTCGGTAGCCAGCGCTTTCGCCACGAACTCCGCGTCGGATGCCAACTGCGCTTCGGTCTTCTCCGCATCGCCGTAGCGAGGTCGCAGGCGGATATCCTGTATGGCCTGGCTGCGCCATTCATCGAAGGTGAGGGGTTGGGCGTCCAACGTGCACTGCCCAAGGAGAGCGAGCAGGAAGAGGAACAGGGGGCGGGTGGAAGCGGGCATGAATTGGAATCGGATGAAGATACCATCATGGATCATGCCGGACCTGTATATCCGCTCACGTTTCTGGTAGCGAAAACTTTGGTGACGAACGGTTCGGCGCCGTACCCTTGATGCGAGCGAAGGCCCGCCGCAAGGCGGGTACGTTCTGGTCGGCGGACCGCCCAAAGGCACAGCCAGGGCGGTTCCGCTGTTTTTATACGGTACCTTGTCGTCGCCATACGATACGGACCCACTAAAACGACCGCATGATGAGAACTCTTACCCTGCCTGTAGCGCTTTTTATCTCCCTTTTTGGCACGGCCCAGATCACTGTTACCGATAGCCTGCCGGAGAGCGAATTAGCCGAATTGCTCGAAGGGCTCAATGTGAGCATCTTGAACGTATCGGTGAACTGCGCCGGGGCCTCTTTTGGTCACTTCAGCGGCACCTCCGAAATGCCCATCGAGGAAGGCCTGGTGCTATGCACCGGGTACGCGGACCACGTGGCCGGTCCTGCGGATGGATTCGCGTCCATGATGACCGGTACACCTGGCGATGCGGATCTGCAGGCCACCGTGGGTGGCATGATGACCTACGACGCCTGTGTGTTGGAGTTCGACTGTATTCCCTTAGGCGATACCCTGCTCTTCAACTTCGCCTTCGGTTCGGAGGAATATCCGGAGTTCGTGGGTTCTGCATTCAACGATGTCTTCGCCATTTATATGAGCGGACCCGGGCTACCCGGTGCGGTGAATGTGGCCGCCCTTCCGGACGGAACACCGGTGGCGATCAACAATGTGAACGCCGACATGAACTCGGAATACTTCATCGACAACCTGAACCCGGTGGGCCAATACGTGGCTTACGATGGCTTGACGAACAACCTGGTCGCATTCGCGGAAGTGGAGCCGGACCAGGTGTACCACTTCAAGATCGCCATCGCGGACGTGGCCGATGGCGTGTTCGACAGTGGCGTGTTCCTGGAGGCCTTCAGCTTCCGCAGTACGGCGCTTACCACCTCCGTGGACGAGGCATCGGACCCTTCCATGCGTTTGTTGATGGATGGTGATCGGCTCACGGTCGTACTGCCGGATGCACCGGTAGGCAAAGTGCTGGTGGTGACCAGCACGGCCGGGCAGGTGATGCAGCAGGTACCCGTGAACGGCGACCGCACGGTAGTGGACCTTTCTGGTCTGGGTGCGGGCCTCTACGTCCTGCATGTGCAGGGTGAAGCAGGCATTGCACCGGTGCGCTTCGTGAAGAACTGAGGGCCGCAACGCCGCGACGGGTAACTTCGCGGCCCATGGCCAACAAGCCTTCCATTCCCAAGGGCACGCGTGATTTCTCCCCACAGGAGATGCTGCGCCGTCAGTACATCTTCGACACCATCCGTGGGGTCTTCCAACGTTACGGCTACCTGCCGCTGGAGACGCCTGCCATGGAGAACTTGGAGACGCTTACCGGCAAGTACGGCGAGGAGGGCGATCGCTTGATCTTCAAGATCCTGAACAGCGGGGATGCATGGAAGTCCGTTGCGCCCAATGTGAAGGCTATGATCCAGGCCGGGGAGGAGGTGCCACCGGGCCGGCTGGCAAGCGAGCTCGCCGAAAAGGCCCTGCGCTACGACCTCACAGTGCCCTTCGCGCGTTACGTGGTGCAGCACCAGAATGAGATCAGCTTTCCCTTCAAGCGTTACCAGATCCAACCTGTATGGCGGGCGGACCGGCCGCAAAAAGGGCGCTACCGCGAGTTCGTGCAGTGCGATGCGGATGTGATCGGGAGTACGAGCTTGTTGAGTGAGGTGGAGTTGGTACAACTCTTTGATGATGTGTTCACCGCACTCGGATTGAAGGTTGTGGTGAAGATCAATGAGCGCAAGGTGCTGAGCGGTATCGCGGAGGTGTGCGGCCAACCGGAGAAGGTGGTGGACATCGTTACCGCGATCGATAAGTTGGATAAGATCGGTAGGGAGAAGGTGGAGGAGGAGATGCGCACAAAAGGGGTCTCCGACGAAGCGATCAGGGGGATAGCGCCGCTCTTCGAATTGAAGGGAACGTGGACCGAGCAACGACCTCGATTGGAGGAATGGCTGGCTTCCTCCACAAAGGCACAACAGGGCTTGAAGGATATGTCCCTCGTGTTCAATGCCGTGGGTGGACTGAAAAGCGCCACACTGGAGTTCGACCCCACCCTGGCCCGCGGCCTGGACTATTACACTGGTGCCATCTTCGAAGTAAAGGCGCTGGAGGGCTCCATGCCGGGCAGCATCTGCGGCGGCGGTCGCTACGATGATCTTACGGGCATCTTCGGGCTGAAGAACATGAGTGGTGTGGGCATCAGCTTCGGCGCGGACCGCATTTACGACGTGCTGCTGGAGACGAACAAGTTCCCCGAAAGCCTCGGCAGCAGCACGCGCCTGCTCTTCGCCAATTTCGGTGAGCAGGAGGCGATGCATTGCCTGAAGTTGTTGCGTGCGGTCCGCGAGGCGGGCATTGCAGCGGAGCTTTATCCGGATGCGGTGAAGATGGCCAAGCAATTCAAGTACGCCGATGACAAAGGCATCGCTTTGGTGGCCATCATCGGGGAGAACGAATTGAAGGAAGGCACCGTCACCATCAAGGAAATGGTAAGTGGTACACAGCGAAGCGTGCGGGAGGAAGAATTACTGGCAACGATCTCTGCATGAAAGCACATCCCATAGGCACAATCGGGCTGGACCTGGAGGAACTGGGCCACATTCTCTCCGAACGCAAGCCGATCGTCCTGAGTAGGACGGCGGCTGAGGCGGTTCGCCAGAGCCACGCCTACCTGCGCGATCGTTTGAAGAGGAACGATGATCCGATCTATGGCGTCAACACTGGTTTCGGTTCGTTGTATGACAAGAGCATCCCGAAAGCGGATCTGGCACAGCTGCAGAAGAACCTGGTGATGAGCCATGCCTGTGGTAGCGGTGACCCCGTTCCGGCGGAGATCGTCCGCGCCATGCTCATCCTGAAGGTGCAGAACATGGCCTTCGGGCACAGCGCGGTGGCACCGGCCACGGTGCAGCGGCTGGTGGACATGTACAACCGGGATATGCTGCCGGTGGTGTACGAGCGTGGTTCGCTCGGCGCATCCGGTGACCTGGCCCCCCTGGCGCACCTCAGCCTGCCCTTGATCGGGATGGGGGAGGTGGTCCTGCAAGGCAAGCGGATGAAGAGCGCCGCGGCATTGAAGAAATTGGGATGGAAGCCCTTGGAGTTGGGGCCTAAGGAGGGCCTGGCGCTACTCAACGGGACGCAGTTCATGAACGCCTATGCTGCGCTGCTCACGCTGAAAGCCAACAGGCTTGCACAATGGAGTGACCTGGTCGGTGCGCTCTCACTGGATGCGTACGATGGTCGTATCGAGCCGTTCCATCCCTCGGTGCATGCGGTGCGTCCGCATCCCGGGCAGGCCGTGGTGGCAGGACGCATCACCTTGCTGCTGAAGGGGAGCAAGCTGATCCGGCGTGCCAAAGCGCACGTGCAGGATCCCTATTCCTTCCGCTGCATGACGCAGGTGCACGGTGCCTCACGCGATGCGATCGCCTACGTGGAGCGTGTCGTGGAACGGGAATTGGAAAGCGTCACGGACAACCCGA
>JAHEFL010000246.1 GCA_024640205.1 Flavobacteriales bacterium
GCGAGGGTCCACGTGCAGGTGGAAACGCTCCAAGGACGGGGTATCAAATTGGTAGGCCGGATCCGCAAAGGGACTGGCGGGGCTCATGTATGCGGTATCTATGGCACTGTCCACCGTGGCGGATCCGGGCGGTGTTCTCTGTACCAGTGGGTCCGGGCGCAACGTGGCGATGACAGGCCTTACATGGCGGTATGGTTCCGAAAAGTCCACCCAGCGCCGCAGGTCCTTGCGCCTGGTAAGCTGCGCTGCTATGATATCCCCGCGACCCTCCTGCAAGGCCAGTAGCATGCTGTCCGGATGATCCATGGGGACCGCGAGCAAGGGAACTTTCAACTGCCTTGCAAAGCGCTGCAGCAGTTCGTATTCCAGCCCGCTCACTGCTTTCGGTCGCTCCTCCCAGCTCAGCGGATCACGCAGTACCAGCACGCGCAGGGTGTCGACCAGGATATTATCCAGATCCCTGTCCACCAGCGGTTTTTCCCAACCCAGGGAGGCCTTGCCGCCGGGAAGTATACCGCGTTGAAGGCCCCACCACGCTGCCAACAGCAGTACCAGGGCGAGGACCGCCCCACCGGCATATGCGTTGCGTCGCGTCATGTGCGGACCAGCAGCATCTGTTGGATCCCGGGTAGGAATTCCTCGAATTCCGCGTGGTAGCGTTCAAAGTGCTCCACCAACACCTGCTCCGCTCCGTGCATGGCAGCACCTCGTGGAGCACGTCGTGAAAGGCCTTCCAAAGCCCTGCCCAGCCCTTCTATATGGGCATAGGAACTGAGCCAATCGCCCTGCATCATGTACGGAAGCATACGTCGGGTGCGCTCCGGCATGATCGCTTCGTGGCTAAGGAGCAGGCGGTACATGCGCTGGGCGTACGATGGCAGGGGCTCCGGGTGCCAGTGCTGCCAGTGCGCCGCCAACAGGTGATCGTAGAACAAGTCCATCACAACACCCGCGTAGCGGCCGGCGTGCTCCCGCACCCGAGCGCGGCCAGTGCGATGCATCGGATGCTCATCCGTGAACGTATCAATGGCGCGATGCAGGCGGATGCCACGCTCCACTTCCGGATCGTAGCGCGACAGGTCCCTTCCCTTCACGGCATCGGCCATGAAATTGCCCACCGTTACCAAGGGCTCATCGCCGGAGAGGAAGAGGTGGCCAAGAAAGTTCATGATCGGGACGCCGTGAAGTTAACCAGGGCAAGGCCGCCGCTCCAGCCCGGTTGCCGCTCATGTATCCGGTATCAAGCGCTAGGGCACAAGGAATACCTTCGTTCCATCGCCTACGCTGCCATGGCATCGCCTTCCGCAAAGCGCACGACCAACCGGTTACCACGGCCGGCCTATTGGTTTACCCAACTCATCGGGTGGGGATCCTATGTTGGGATATTCCTGGTGTGGAATTACCTTGGAGAGGAGCCCGCCCCCGGTCTGGAACGCCTGATGCTGCTGGTGTTCATTACCGGAATGGGTGTAAGTCATTTGTTCCGGGCCTTGATCGTTCGGCAGGGTTGGCTGGAACAACCGCTGGGCTTCGTACTGCCGCGGATCTCCCTTGCAGCGCTACTGATAGGCGCACTGGCCTTTCTGTTCCAAAGTATCCTGCACGACCTGCTCATTCCGGAATTCGAGCCCATGCTCGCCCTGCCGATCGCCGAACTCATGGTGCGTGTGGTGAACTGGACTGTGTTGCTCTTCATCTGGGCTCTGGCCTATTTCGCCTATGCCTGGTTCATGCGCAATCGTCGTGAAGAGATCCGCATCCTGAGGTTGGAGACCGCCAACCGGGAGAATCAACTGGGCAACCTACGCGCCCAGATGAACCCGCATTTCATGTTCAATGCCTTGAACGGCATCCGGGCATTGATCGATGAGAACCCGGAACAGGCTAAGCGCTCCATTACGCAATTGAGTGCCATCCTTCGAAATGCAATGGCCTCGGTGAAACGCAAGGTGGTGCCGCTCGGCGAGGAGATCGATATCGTCAAAGCCTATCTCGCGCTCGAAGCGATGCGCTACGAGGAACGCTTGCGTACACGCTTCGAACTGGACCCCGGGCTGGAACGCGTGCCGGTACCACCCATGATGTTGCAAACGTTGGTGGAGAACGCAGTGAGGCACGGTGTGGCAAAACTGACCGAAGGTGGAGAACTCATCATCTCCGCTCAGCGTGGATCGGAAGGGCTGGTGCTCACGGTACGCAACAGCGGAACCTATGAACCCAACGTGAACGGTTCGGCACGGCGTTCGGATCGCTCAGGTCTGGGACTTCGGAACACGCGGAAGCGATTGGAAATGATCTACGGGAACAAGGCACATATCGAGATCAGCAACAAGGACGGTATGGTGGTCACCGAGGTGGTGCTGCCCTTGGAGCAGGAACCCTAGCGAACGAAAACGAGTAAGTCATGAAAGCATTGATCATTGATGATGAGCGATTGGCTAGGAAGGAACTTTCCGGGTTGCTGGCGAAACACGACCACATCCATGTGGTGGGTGAGGCCGCGAATGCCGAGGAGGCGGAAAAGCTGATCGCCGAGAAGCACCCTGACCTGCTCTTCCTGGACATCAATATGCCAGGGCGCAACGGCTTCGAGTTGTTGGAAGGATTGGAGAGCGCCCCTCAAGTGATCTTCATTACCGCCTATGACGAGCATGCATTGAAAGCCTTCGAGGTGAATGCCTTGGATTACCTGCTGAAGCCGATCGACCCGGAGAGGCTGGATGCCGCATTGAACAAGCTGCGACAGGCGAATGAAACCGCGGAAGGCGCTCGTGAGGTGCTGAACGAGAACGACCAGATCTTCCTGAAGGATGGTGAGAAATGCTGGTTCGTGACGCTGAAGGACGTGCGCTGGTTCGAGAGCGAAGGGAATTACGTGCGCGTCCGGTTCGGCGACCAGAAGCCACTGGTGCTGCGCAGCCTGAACAAGTTGGAAGAGAAGCTGGATCCGCACGTGTATTTCCGGGCGAACCGCAAGCACATCATCAACCTTCGCTGGGTGGACAAGATCGAGCCCTGGTTCAATGGTGGCCTGATGGTGAAGCTGAAGCCCAACACCAAGACCGGTCAGGAAGGCGAGCAGCTGGAGGTCTCGAGGAGGCAGGCCACGCGATTCAAGGAACTGATGAGCTTGTAGGAGGGCCTTCCTCTTTTTTCAGAATATCCGTGTACCGTGGGGACGAACGTTCCATCCCTTACTTTCGAGGGTACCAATCCAACCAAACCTCTCGATCATGGTCCGGAACATTACCCTGCTGGCGTTCGCTACGATCACCTTTCCAATTCTTGCGGCTTCCGGTGGTCCGGATACGTACGGCTATACCTGGAAAGACAATTTCGAGCCGGACGGGCCGGTCTTTGAATGGATCGATATCACACCGATGGGTATCCAGGTAACAGGCCTGGGTGATGATAACGTGGTGGGACCGTATGTCATGGAGACCAACATGCCATTCTACTGGTACAACCGCAAGAACGTATGGATCGGCAGTAACGGCTACATCGCCTTCGCGAACGGGAACATCGCCTCACCATTCCCGGTCATCCCCAACGGGGGCGGTACCAACGATTACATCACCGGTATGATGGCGGACCTGAACTTTGCCGGGGTCGGCAACACAGGTGAAGTATGGTGGTTCGATGCTGTGGACGTAACGGTTATCTCCTACATCAACGTTCCGTTCTGGACCGCTCTGGCCCCTTCCTATACAGGGTCGAACACCTTTCAGATCATTCTGAACAAGGTGGATTCCACCATCACCGTACAGATCCTCTCCCAAACCGGCCTTACTCAGAACAACGACCTCACCCTCGGTATCGAAAGTGTCGCTGGCAACATCGGCTTGCAGCATTCGAAGAACATCTATCCCGGCGCCGACTATGCCATCCGCTATACGCCACCGCCAACGCCCTTGATCACAGTGAGCGATGCGATCGTGGATTGGAGCACGGATCCCTCCAGTGGTGGCCGGTTCCGCTCGCAGAACGGTAGTCCCATGATGCTGATATCGAACATCCTGAACACCGGGAACGAGGAGGTCAATACCTTCAATGTGGACGCAGCGGTCCTGGGTCCTGCGAACCAGATACTGGTGAGCGACCAGGTCGGAGTGAACGCGCTGATCCCCGAGCA